>NZ_JBFBAZ010000006.1:0-132228 GCF_040682475.1 Hamadaea sp. NPDC051192 | reverse complement strand
CGCCGTCCGGCCAGTAAGATCCGCGACCCGTCACGAAGGCATCCCCGGGGTGTCGCGAAGCGTCTTTCCTTGAGTACCCTCACCGCGGGAGGAACCAACCGACATGCGCCGTCGCACGATTTTCGCCACCGCCGCGACTGCCGCGGCGGGCACTCTGCTTGCCGCCTGCAAGGACGACCCCAAGGATGTCGCGTGGAGCGGCCCCAGCGGTTCGCCGAGCACGAGCACGTCGCCTGCTGACGACGACCCGAACGCGCCGACGCTGACGATCGCGCCCGCGCCGGGTGCCAGTGTCGCCCCGAACGAGCCGGTCGTGGTGACCGCCGTCAACGCGACTCTGCAGACGGTGACCGTGACGACCGGGGGCAAGACGGTCGCCGGTGAGCTGGACGCCGAGAAGACCACCTGGCGCAGCACGTCGTCGCTGCAGTTCGGCAAGACCTACCAGGTCAAGGCGTCCGGCGTGGACTCGGCCGGCAAGCCGCTGGAGCAGACGGCGACGTTCACGACGTTGAAGCCGTCCGGCACGGCGAGCATCACCTTCCAGGCCAACGCGATGACCGGCATGAAGAACGGCGGCACCTACGGTGTCGGCCAGGTCGTCATCGTGAAGTTCAGCAAGACCCCGACCGACAAGAAGGCGGCGCTCGCGGCGATCAAGGTCACCAGCGAGCCGCAGGTCGAGGGCCGGTGGTACTGGGTCGACAACCGCACGGTGCACTACCGCCCGGAGAAGTTCTGGGCCAAGGGCACCAAGGTCTCGGTCGCGGCCAAGCTGCACGGCGTGCACCTGGGGAAGAACGTCTACGGCGCGGAGAACGAGTCGATCTCCTTCACCATCGGGCCGGCCCGGATCGCGATCGCCGACAACGCCAACCACTACATGCGGGTGACCGTCGACGGCGTACAGGTCAAGAACATCCCGATCAGCATGGGCAAGAACGGCTACGTGACCACAGCGGACGGCGGCCGGGTGCTGTTCCCGACCCGGTCGGGCACGCACGTGGTGATGTCGCGCGAGCTGGAGCACCGGATGACGTCGGCCAGCTACGGCGTCACCGATCCCAAGAACCCCAACTACTACGACGACTTGATCAAGCTCTGCTGCCGCATCTCCTACAGCGGCGAGTTCGTGCACGCCGCGCCGTGGAGTGTCTGGGCGCAGGGCAAGCAGAACGTTTCGCACGGCTGCATCAACGTCGCCACGAGCAACGCACAGTGGTTCTACGACAACTTCCGGCTGGGCGACCCGGTCATCGTCAAGGGCACCGGCCGGCCCCAGCTCATCGGGGACAGCGCGGGCGCCGTCTGGGACGTCGCCTGGTCCAAGATGACGCCGGAGTCCTGAGCCGTTCCGCTACCGTCGTCGCATGACGAGCGACGACAGCGCGCGCCGCGCGGAACTGCTGGCCAAGCTGGTGGACTACTCGCGTGCCCACGGCCTGGCCGACATGTCGCTGCGCCCCCTGGCCGCCGCGGTCGGCTCTAGTCCGCGGGTCCTGCTCTACTTCTTCACCAGCAAAGAGCAACTTGTACGCGAAGTGGTGGCGCACAGTCGCCGCGAGCAGGTCGACCTGGTTCAGGCGGAGCTGACCGATCCCTCGTCGGGGGATCCGGTGGGGGAGTCGGCGGTGGATCGGCTCTGGCAGTGGCTGACGGATCCGGACAACGCCCATGTCGAGCGGCTGTTCTTCGAGAGCTACGCGTTGTCGTTGCGGGCCGAGCCCGGGCCGTGGGAGGGCTACGGCGCGGCCAGTGTGGCCGAATGGCTGCCGCAGCTGCGCCCGGTCGCCGAACGCCTGATGCCCGGCGCCGATCCCGACGTCGCGGCGACTCTGCTGCTGGCGACGGTACGCGGGCTGCTGCTGGATCGGCTCGCGACGGCTGACTCTCGGCGTACCGATATGGCGCTCGAAATGTTTCTGCGCGGCCTGGACGGGACAGCGTTGACAGCCGACTGAAACGAGTGTTTCACTCGAAGCATGAGTGAAGTGATCCGCGGTCTGGACCAGCCCGGCGACCTGGGCTGGGTCGTGCAGCGTCACGGCGAGATCTACGCCGCCGAGTTCGGCTGGGACACCAGCTTCGAGGCGCTGGTCGCGCGCATCGTGGCCGACTACGCCGAGAAGCGCGATCCCGCGCGGGAACACGCGTGGATCGCCGAGGTCGACGGGCAGCGAGTGGGGTGCGTGTTCTGCGTACGCAAGGACGAGCAGACCGCGCAGCTGCGCATCCTGCTGGTCGACCCGATCGCACGCGGGCGCGGCGTCGGGCAGCGGCTGGTGCGCACCTGCCTCGACTTCGCCCGCGACGTCGGGTACGCCCGGATGATGTTGTGGACCAACGACCCGCTGGCTTCCGCCCGCAAGATCTACCTCGCCGAGGGATTCAAGCTGATCGAGTCCGAGGAGCACGACTCGTTCGGCCACCACCTCACCGGCCAGGTCTACACCCGCCCCCTCACCTGACCCCACCCCGAACCCCGCCCCGCCCCCACCCCCCTCCTCGTTGATCATGGAGTTAACCGTGGTCTCGCCGGTGTGTCGAGGGTGACAACTCCATGATCAACGGTGGCGGGTCTGTTTTCATGCGCATCGATCCGGCAGGATGACCCCATGATCCTGGCGGTGACCCTCAACCCGGCGCTCGACATCACCTATCGAGTGGAAGCGATGCGGCCGCACACCTCGCACCGCGTACGCGAGGTCGCCGAACGCCCCGGAGGCAAGGGTCTCAACGTCGCCCGCGTCCTGGCGCAGCTGGGCCAGCCGGTGCTCGCCACCGGCCTGCTCGGTGGGGCGACCGGCGCTCGGATCACCGAACTGCTCGACGGGGTGGAGCACTCGTTCTGGCCGGTCGCGGGGGAGACCCGGCGGACGGTGGCGATCGTCGACGGCCAGGACGCCACCGGCTTCTGGGAACCCGGTCCCGAGGTACGCCCAGCCGAATGGGAGCAGTTCCGCACGCACTTCGCCACGTTGCTGCCCGGCGTCAAGGTCGTCACGCTGTCCGGCTCGCTGCCGCAGGGTGTTCCAGCCGACGCGTACGCGCAGCTCATCGCACTCGCCCGCGAGGCCGGAGTGATCAGCGTCCTCGACGCCGACGGGGAAGCGCTGACCTTGGGCATCGCAGCCGGACCGGATGTCGTCAAGCCCAACCGCGACGAACTCGGCGACAACACACCCCGGGAACTGCTCGCGCGGGGAGCGAAGGCCGTCGTGGCCTCGCGAGGCGAGGAGGGTATGGAGGCCGTCACCCCGCATGGCACCTGGCGGGCGATCCCGCCGGAACGGGTGTTCGGCAACCCGACCGGAGCCGGCGACTCCTGTGTGGCCGCGTTGGCCCGTGGTCTGGCCCTCGGAACCGGTTGGCACGAACTGATCTCGGACGCGGTCGCCGTCTCCGCCGCGGCGGTGGCTTCGCCCGTCGCGGGCCACTTCGACGAGCCGTCCTACGAGCGCTTCCGCGAGTCCGTACGCGTCGAGGAACTGGCGCACCGTGAGGCGGTCCGGATCATCTGCCTCGACGACGGCGGCCGCATCCTGTTGCAGCACTGGCGTGACCCGGTCACCGGCGACCACCTGTGGGAGCCGCCCGGCGGCGGCGTCGAGGAGGGCGAGGAGCCGTACGCCGCGGCCCGACGCGAACTCGTCGAGGAGACCGGGCTCGACCCGGAGCTGATCCGCCCCGACAACGTCGCGGTCCACCGGGACACCCAGTGGAAAGGTCGCCGCTGGGTCGGCGTCGAACCCTTCTACCTGGCCCGATTCCCGGGTTCGCAGCCCCAGGTGAAGCCCGCCAAGCTGACGCCGAGCGAGCAGACCTCGCTCGTCGAGCAGGCGTGGGTGCACTGGTCGGAGCTGGGGTCGCTGAGCGGCCGGCTGGAACCGCCGCAGCTGCTCTACGTGGTACGCCGGCTCGCCCCGAACGAGCTGCGCCCGCCGTCCTGACCGAACGCCCGGCCCTGGCCTCCTGCTACGACAGGGGAACGGCGGCTCGGCACCGGTTGGTCCCCGGCGAGCCGCCGCTTGATCTCGGAGCACAGCGCGGCCGCCTCCGGATGGCCGACGGTGCGCGCCTGCGCCGCCCAGTGCAACGCGGGCCGGTACGCCCCGACCGCAGCCAGCTCGGCGGCCAGGTCGAAAGTGGTCGCCGGGTCCTGCGCGAGGATGCGCCGCCAGTAGTCTGCCTGTTGTTCGACCCCGTACTTGTCCAGCGTCATGATCATCATCCAGATCGCCGCCGAACTCGTCCCCGAAGCAGCCTGCCAGAAGAGAGCGCCTACCCCGAGAGTCTGGGCGAAGCACCGCTGGAGGCGCAAAGACATGCCGGTCCTCTTCTCGGGGAGGGAGAATTGTGGACCGGCCGTCAAGGCCGGTGAGGGCACCGGACGGCCGGCACGAGAAGCATGCCATTGCCAACGTGCAAATTGCAGAGTCGTGCGATCACCAACAGTGGACTGAGTGATCGTGGGAACGCGGTCGCGTAGGGTCAGCTCGGCCGCTGAGTATGCAAGGCCTTGTAGAGCCGCAGCCGCGCTGGTAGCTCCGTGCGGCCGGCGATGCCGAGTTTCGCGTACACCTTGAACAGATGATTGTCCGGAGTGCGGTGCGAGACCACGAGCTGGTCGGCGATCGCGCGGCTGGACATTCCCGTGGCCGCCATGTCCGCGATCTCCAGCTCGCGCTCGGTGAGTGCGGTCATGCCCAGATTCAGCGCGGGCGTCTGGACGCCTTCGATCTGCCCCAACAGATCCGCGAGGCGGAAGGCGATCGCGTCGCCCGGCTTGATCTGGTACGCCTGCGCGGCCGCCTCGGTGGCGAAGAGCGTGAGGCGCAGCCGGCCGTATTCCTCCACGATCGACTTGAGCTCGGTGACGTCGCCGGTGAGCAGGGCGTGGGTGTGGCGCGCGGCGGCCTGGGCCAACGGTCCTTCCACCTTGGACGCCAGCTCGGCCATCCGGTCGCCGGTCTCGGCGTCGGCGAGCCCGGCGCGAGTGAGTGTGTGGTGCGCGAGCACTTCCAGCGCGGAGAACCCGTTACGGCGCAGAATTCCGATCAGATCGTCGGCGGCCGCCCGGGCCGCCTCCATCCGACCGGCGCTCGCGTCGACCTGGATGCGGGCCAGCCCCACCCACGGCAGGTGGTTCTGCCGTGCCCGGGTCAACGTCCGCTCGGCCTCCACGAGGTAGTCCTCGGCCGCGCCGTCGCCGTTGACCGCGGCGCACTGCGCCAGCTCGGCGTAGACGGCGGGCAGGAAGATCCGGCCACCCGTGTGGAGATGACCGAGCGCGCCCTGGGCGAGCCGCTGCGCCTGGCGGGTGTTGCCGAGCATGCGCAGCGCCTGTGCGCGGTTGAGCACCTGCTGGCCTTCGAGCACCGGGAAGAACTCCGGCTGGTCCGGCGCGCCCTGGATGTGGATGACGTCGCCGGCGAGCAGTGAGGCCTGGCCCAGCGTGTAATGGATCGAGTTGCTCAGGTACGGCATCTCCGGGATCAGGGAGAGGCTGCTGCGTTCCATCGGCACGATCGCGCGCAGCGCCGCCATCGGCTCGCCGCGCCACGCGCGCATCGCGAGCTGGAGGGTCACCGCGAACTGCTTGGCCGCCTCCGACGAGTACGGGTCGGCGTTGACGTCGGCGAGCAGCTTGTCGAGGTCTTCGTAGAAGCCGTAGAACATCCGCTCGGGCGCGATGTGCGCCCGGATCCACGCCCGCGTGGTCGGATCGGTGACCCGCCCGATGGCGTCGTCGAGCACCGCGAGCGGATCGGAGTCGTCGATCGCGGTCATCTGCTGGACGCTGCGGGCGACCGCGATCCGGGCCACCTCCCAGTCGCTGGTGTGCTCGCGGGCGGCCTCGTCGAGCAGTTCGAGCGCCTTCTGTGGATCGCCGTTGAGCCCGACGGCGGTGGCGAACAGCTCCTGCGCCGGGAAGCCGGCCCCGGCGTTGTTGGCCGCCTCGGCCAGCCGGGCGGCGAGCCGCGTATCCAGATCGGCGAAGGCGAGCCCCGCCGCGCGCAGCAGCTGACTCGGGTCGGTCGCGGTCCGGCTGTCGAGCCGCAGGACGGCCACCCGCAGCAGGTCCTGCCGCCGGCGGGCGCCGGTGGACTCGATCAGCTCGGCGAGCTGCGCCCGCCGCTTGTGCGCCCGGGTGACGCTGATGCTGTGCCGCAGCACTTCGCCGTAGATCGGATGGGTGAGGCGGACGTTCTGTCGCTTGCCGTCCTCCACGACGCGGATCAACAGCGAGTCCTCGGCCTGCGCGACCGGTCCCTCGCCGCACTCGCGCTGAATCAGGTTCAGGCCGATCGGCTCGCCGAGCGCCACCAGTTCCAGCACCTTGCGGACGGGGTCTTCGAGGCGGCCGATGCGCTCGTCCACGAGCTGGTTCAGCGCCGGGTCGGTGGGCAGCTTGCCGCTCCACGTCCAGCTGCCGTGCTCCAGCGTCAGCTCGGGGGTGCCCTCCAGACTGGTCAGCACCTCGCGCAGCAACAGCGCGTTGCCCTCGGTGATCTGCCACAGCCGGGTCGCGCTCGCCTGCTGGACCGGCGCCTGCAGCACCTTGCCGAGCAGCTCGGTCGTCTGCTGCTCGTCGAGCGCCTTGACCTCGACCCGTTCGACGAGGTCGTCCTTCCAGAGGGTGCTGATCGCCTCGGGCACCGGCGTCTCGGAGCGGTGCGTGGCGATCAGCGTCGCCGCACCGCTGCGGCACGCGTACAGCACGACGGTGGCGCCGAGCGGGTCGAGCAGGTGGATGTCGTCGACCACGAGGATCGTCGGAAGCTCGCCGCCGTGCGCGCGGATGGCGTCGAGCGCCCAGCGCAGCAGCAACGTGGGGTTCGCGCCCATCGGCGGGGTCGGTGGCAGGATCTCCGCGAACGCGCCCAGCGGCAGGTTCGCCGTCGCCGCCGTCGCCGCTGCCGCCAAGTAGGGGAAGCGGGAACGGTCCAGTTTGGTCAGCACCTCGCGCAGCAGCCGGCTCTTGCCGACGCCGGCGGCTCCACTCAGGACCACGCCACGCGGAGTCGATGCGGTAACCGATTTCAGTACCGAGTCACGCTCAGCGTGACGACCGACAAATTGCCACGGTTCGCCCACCGGTGCAGAGTACCGACATTAGAGATCCATCGGGTCGTCCGTTCGTATGGACATTCCGGTCAGTTCTAGTGCGGTAACACGGCGTGTCGACCTTGACTCATAATCTCCACCATGCCGGTACGCCGTCAGATCGTCGTCGCACTTGCTCTCGTTCTCTGCGGTATCGGGATCCTGGCGCTGCCGGCCGGGCTCGAAGGCCCGCAGCTGATCCGCTTCGGACCCGGGCACGGCCCGTCCCTGCTGGATCTTGTCGGCATCGCCCTGGTGACGCCCGGCGGCCTCTGGCTCCTGTACGTGATCTTCAGCCGGCTCGCGGCCGTACGACTGCCCAGCGGAGCGCTCTTCGGTTTGGGTGCGGGCTTCGGCCTCGGCCTCGGGCTGACGGTCGCCTCCGTCTTCGCCGACTTCTCCGCCTGGTGGATCCTGGGGCTGTCGCTCGTAACCTTGATCGAGATCTTCCTGATCGCCGGAGCCTGGAGGCGCGCGTGAGCACACAGTTCGGCGAGGTCGCCGACCTCTACGACGAAGTACGCCCGGATCTCCCGGCCGAGCTGGCCGACCAGATCCTCGGCTACGCCGCCCACATCGGACCCGTGACCAGCGCCGTCGAGGTGGGCGCCGGAACCGGCAAAGCGACGGTCCTGTTTGCCGGCCGCGGCTTCCCGATCACCTGCGTCGAGCCCGATCCGCGGATGGCCGCCGTGCTGCGCCAGCGCGTGCCGGGCGTCGCGATCGAAGTGTCGAAGTTCGAAGACTGGACGCCCCCGGCCGGCGGCGTCGCGCTGATCTACGCCGCGCTCTCCTGGCACTGGGTGACCCCGGTCGCCCGCGCGCAGCACGCCGAACGTGCCCTGGCGCCGGGTGGGACCCTAGCCGTCCTCAGCGCCTTCTCCTCGTACGCCGACCCCGAGGTCAAGGCGGCGATGGAACCACTGTTCGGCCCGGACAAGCCGCGCCCGCCGATCGCCGAATGGGGCGTCGCCGAACTACGCGACCACACGAACCTGACCGACATCGAGGTACGCGTCCGCGACCGCGTTCTCCCGTACCAACCCGGCCAGTTCATCGCGCTGCACCAGACGACGTCGTGGTACCGGATGCTGCCGCCGGACGAGCAGCAGGCCAAACTGGCTGGGATGCGCGAGGTCACAACGGCGTACGCGGATCGGCTCGACATGACGATCCACCACACGCTGATCCTGGCCCGCCGCGTTTGACACTCCGTCCTCCCTGGGAGACGATTGGTCAGCCGACGGCAGTAGCCGAAGGAAGTGGACCCGGATGGTCACCGGACGGTGAGCACCCGGGTCTTGCGTTTATCTCACCGAGAAATCCGCCTTCACGTCGACGACCGCCGCGACGATGTCATTGACTCGCGAGTGCCAGGATCGTCCAGCGCCCACGGCCCAGGCGACGGCGTCCGCCGCCCAGAGGATCGGTTCTTCGAAGCTACGCAGGTGCTCATAAGTGAACGTGGCAGCCATTCCGAGATCGCGCGCGGCCAGGTAGATCAGTCGCCGATCGCGTCGATCCATGGTTTCGCAGGCGTCCAGGACCAGCCGGGTCATGGCCGCCGACTCGTCCGTGAGCAGTTGCCGAAGACATCCCATCCGGGCGGCGATCTGGCTTGGCTCGTCGCACTGGTAGACCGTGGCCCGGATATTGAGCCGCGCGATCTGGCCGAGCAGGCTGCGCCGGCGCGCGTCTTGCTCGCGTTCGAAATGCAGTCGCCGCTGCGACGGTAGGCACATCCTCCGGAGCGCCCGGCGAGTCGTGTCCAGCGATGCCGGATCGACCTTCACCGCGCAGAGAAGGTAGGTGCGTCGCACCGATTCGTCTGCGAATACGTGACAAGCCACGTGCCCGGTCTACTCGCGACAGATCGCCGCGTCAATTCGCTGCCCGTTAGACCTCATTTGGGCCACGGTCGGTAATCGCGCGTACGCGACTTGTCGCTGACTTTCGTATTGCAGTGAGCGACGAGGATGTCGTTAGGTTCTGCCGGGCACCCAGGGCTGCCTCTGAATGTAAGCATGCCGCCGGGGTTTGGTCATTCTCGAATACCGCATTACCGCACTGGAATGTGCGGTTCGCTTAGGCAACCACATCCGGGATATCGCGGCTAAAGCAGCGAAGGAGACCGCGATATCCCGGATATCGTGCCGAAGAGCCCGGATATCGCGGCGACAAGAATGCGCGAAGAATGCGGCGGCTAGGCCGCGACGGTGCGGAAAGTCGCCCGGTACGCCTGCGGCGTCGTCCCCAACCGCTTGCTGAAGTGGTGCCGCATCGCAGCGGCGTCGCCGAAGCCGCAGCGTACGGCGACGACGTCGATCCCGAGGTCGGTCTCCTCGAGGACCTGACGGGCGAGCAGGACCCGCTGGGTCGTGAGCCAGTCGTGCGGGGTCGCCCCGGTCTCCGCCTTGAAGCGCCGGGCGAACGTACGCGGTGCCATGTAGACGCTGGCGGCCAGCGAGTCCACGCTGTGCGGGCGGTCGAGGTTCTCGGAGATCCAGAGCAGCAGCGGGCTGAGCGTCGGCGCGTCCGGTTCCTCGGGCAGTGGGATGTCGACGAACTGGGCTTGGCAGCCGTCGCGGTGCGGCGGGACGACCATGCGGCGGGCGAGTTTGGTGGCCAGCGCCGCGCCTTGCTCTCGGCGTACCAGGTGGAGGCAGAGGTCGATGCCGGCCGCGGTTCCGGCGCTCGTCAGGAGGTTGCCGTCGTCGACGTAGAGGACTCGGGGGTCCACTTCGGCCAACGGGAAACGGCGTTGCAGTTCGTCGGCGAACTTCCAGTGGGTGGTGCATTCGCGTCCGTCGAGCAGGCCGGCTTCGCCGAGCAGGAAGGCGCCCGAGCACACGGACAGGACGGTGGCGCCCCGTTCGTGGGCGTCGCGCAGGGCTTCGGCGGCGGCTTCGGGGACGACGGAGTCGATGGGGTGGGCCGGGACGGCGACGAGATCGGCGTACGCGAGCGGAGCGAGATCCGCGTGCGGGGTCAGGTCGAATCCCGACCGCGTACGCACCGGGCCGCCGTCCACGCTGCACACCTGGAACTCGTACGGCGGGAAGCCGTCGTCGGTCCGATCGGTGCCGAAGACCTCGCACAGGGTGCCGAGTTCGAAGGGGGCGATCTGGTCGAGGGCCAGCACGGCGACCTTCTGGAGGGGCATGTGACCCAGGCTACCGCGATACTGGCAGGATTTCGAGGTCGACGGTCAATCCGGCCACTTTCTGCGGAAGCATTTACGGGCGAGAATTGTTGCTACAAGGGTTCCCACCTCACCGAATGGACGGTTTTCGCCATGTTGTTCGTCCTGATCACGACGGTCGTCGTCACCATCGCCGGGCTCGCCGGCTGGACGGCCGACAGCCGGGACGGCGCGCGCTGGTACCCGGTCTCCCGCTGACCCAGCGGGCACCGAGCCGGCGACCACCGCAGCACCGAAGCACCACCGCAGCACCGAAGAACCACCGACGCAGCACCACCGCTGGAGCAATGACGCTCGCGGACGCACCACCCCCGCTGATCCACCACTGAGCCGGTCCCGCGCGACGATGTGCGCGCGGTAGACCCCACACCGGACTGACGGCCCGAAGCGCGACGAGCGCATCGGGCCGTTACGCCATCCGGCCTCTTCAGAAGGCCTTCTTCAGAAGGCTTACTCCAGACGGCTTATTCGACGCTCGGCGCCTGGTAGCCGGCCGACGCACAGGCCTCGTCGCGTTCGGCCCGGGTCGCCTCCTCCCGCGCGAGCAGCGTGATGAACTCCGTGAGCTGAGCGTCGTCCGGCCCGGCGGGCGCGGTCTCCAGGAACTCCGCGAGTCGGCGGGCGGCCTTGGCCGACTCCTTGGCGGCCTGGCGGGCGCGATGCAGCTGGCCGATCTGTTCGACGGTCATGCCCTCACGGTCCCACGGTCGTGCGGCGTTCCGCGCCGGAATGGCATCATCGTCCGATGCGGCCGACCATGATCCTGGACGACATCGAGATCATCATGCTCGAAGACGGCTCCGGCACGTTCTTCTCGCCGCGTGAGGAGGTGTTCCCGGCGACGCCCGAGCAGTGGGCCGACGCTGACGCCTTCGACCCGGGGGCGCGTACCGAGGGCGGGGAGTGGCTGCTGCGCTTCCGGTGCTTCGCCTTGCGCCGCCCGAACGGCCGGGTGGTCCTCGTCGACGCCGGAATCGGCCCGGCCGACGCGCCGTCGGCGTCCTGGGCACCGGTCCCCGGACGGCTCCCCGAGGAACTGGCGGACGCGGGTATCGAGCGGGACGACGTCGAGACCGTCGTGCTGACCCACGTGCACACCGACCACATCGGGTGGGCGGTCACCGGCGGCACGCCCTACTTCCGCAACGCGCGCTACCTGCTGCAATCAGCCGACCTGCCGACCTTCGCGTTCACCGGCCCGCTCACCGAGGCCGGCCAGCTCGATCTGCTCGACGGCGACGCCCGGCTCGCGCCCGGCATCGAGATCGTCGCGACGCCCGGCCACACGCCCGGCCACCAGTCCGTCCTGGTCCACGACCGGCTCCTGGTCACCGGGGACCTGCTGGTCCACGCGCTCCAACTTCTCCATCCGACCATCGAGTACGCACATGAGGTGGACCCGGCGCTGGCGCGTACGTCCCGGCTGGCCGCCTTGGGCCGGCTCGGCGGCGACGGAATCCTCGCCACCCCGCACCTGACCGAACCATTCCTGCGAATGCCCGCGCGATGATCGCGATGATCAAGGACAGCCGGGCTGCGTGTGGTCCACTTCCAGCCCATCGAACGTGGTGTCGAGCAACAACGCGGTCCCGCTGAAGATCCGCAGCCGGTCGTCCTGGACGAACTCGACCCGGTAGTCGGCCTCGGGCTGGGTGCAGACGAGGTCGATGCGCGATTCACGGCTGAGCAGACCGGCCCGCGTACGCAGCCGCACGGTGCCGGCGGACGTCGAGCCGTCCGACCACTCGTAGTAGACCGCTTCACTCCGCCCGTCGGACGACACCGCGACCACGGTCCGGTGCTCGGAAAGGTCTAGCTCGCCGATGAATCCGGTGATGGACGGGCTGCACACGGCGAGCAGGACGACGCTCCCGATGCCGACGATCCACGCCTGCGTCGGCGCCGCCGAGTCGTCGGCGACCACCGCCGCGATGGACAGGACGAACAGCGCGACGGCGAGCACAAGCGACCAGGCCCAGTGGTAGCGCGTGAATCCGGTGAAGATGACGAGCCCGAGCGGATTCCAGCCGATCAGCAGACCGCCGAAGAGGACCGTGAGCGCTGCCGTCAGAAGCCAGGCGTACGACCGCATGGGCTGTGAGCGTAGGCGTCGCCGAGCCCTCGTGGTGCCCTGTAGTAGCGTCGCGGGGTGCCTGAAGGTCATACGATTCACCGGCTCGCCGCCCGTCACGCGGAGCTGTTCGGTGGGCGGCCGGTACGCGTGAGCAGCCCGCAGGGGCGGTTCGAAGCGGGCGCCGAGCTGATCTCGGGGAGCGTGCTGCGCCGGACGGAGGCGTACGGCAAGCATCTGCTGCATCACTATGACGGGCACACCTTGCACGTGCATCTCGGCCTGTACGGCGTCTTCAGCGACGGCGAGGGCGCTGCGCCGGAACCGATCGGGCAGGTACGCCTCCGGCTGGAGTCGGCGGCGTACTGGCTGGATCTGCGGGGACCGGCCGCGTGCGAGCTCCTGGATCCGCCCGAGGTCGAGGCGCTCAAGGGACGGCTGGGCGACGATCCGCTTCGCGACGACGGCGACCCCGACACGGCGTACAAGCGGATCCACCGCAGCTCGCTGGCGGTGGCGACGTTGCTGATGGACCAGAAGATCGTGGCCGGCTGTGGTCTGGTGTACGCGTGTGAGGTGTTGTTCCGCGCGGGCATCGAGCCGACCCGTCCCGGTACGCGAATCTCGCCGGACGAGTGGGCGCTGCTCTGGAAGGATCTTCAGGAGCTGATGCGCGAGGGCGTCCGCCGGGGCCGGATCGACACAGTTCATGCCAGTCATACGCCCGAGGCGATGGGCCGGGCGCCGCGTGTCGACCGGCACGGTGGCGAGGTCTACGTTTATCGTCGGGCTGGTCAGCCCTGTCTGCTGTGCGGCACGGAGATCCGGCGCGGCACGCTCGCCGCGCGCAACTCTTATTGGTGTCCGCGCTGTCAGGCGGGAACCGCCGCCGGGTCTTGACCGTCCCAGGCTCATGAACGGAACTCGCTTGCTCCTTCCGCTGCTCGCGGCGGTGCTCCTGACGGGCGCCGCCTGCGCGAAGGCCGACTCCGGTACGCCCGGCGACACCGGCTCCACGGGGTCCTACGCCGCTGACGCGGCCGTCGTCCAAGTCTCTTATGTAGGCGGGTTCGTCTCGCCCGACATGCTCGTCACACGGCTGCCGTTGATCAGCGTGTACGGCGACGGCCGGGTGGTGACGGAGGGGCCGGTGATCGCGATCTATCCCGGTCCGGCGTTGCCGAACGTCCAGGTGCAGCAGATCTCGGTGGCCGATGTGGACAAGCTCGTCAAGCTCGGCGTGGACGCCGGGGTCGGGGTGAGCACCGACTACGGGCAGCCGGGCGTCGCGGACGCGCCGGACACGAAGTTCGCGGTGCTCACCACGTCGGGACTGAAGACCAGCCAGGTGTACGCCCTCGGCGAGGCCAACGGCAGTGGCTTGACCGACGCTCAGGTGCAGGCGCGGGCGAAGCTCAAGGCGTACCTGGCTCAGCTGACCGACCTGCCGAAGACGCTCGGCCAGGACGCGGTCTCGGCCTCGAAGCCGTACGAGGCGAAGGGGCTCGCCGCGGTCTCCCGGACGTGGAACGCCGACTCCAGCGGCGTCGGTCAGCAGCCCGAGATCGCCTGGCCGGGTCCGGCCCTGCCGGGTGCGCCCGTCCGGACCGGCTTCGAGCTGGGCTGCGTGACGGTCACCGGCGATCAGTTGACGGCGACGCTGGACGCGGCGAAGAAGGCGAACGCGGCGACGCCATGGACCTCGGGTGGCAAGCGCTGGTCGGTGACGTTCCGGCCGCTGCTGCCCGACGAGGCGAGCTGCGCCGACCTCAAGGACTGAGGAGCTTCTGCTACCCGTTGCGCCGGGCGTTAGGCGCTGGATCAGGGTTTTCGGTCGAATCTCGGCCCAAGATTCGACACGGAACCCTGATCCAGCCCCAAAAGCAGCCCCGAAGCGAGTCACGCCGGGGTAGTGGCGAGGCGTGTCTGTAGGGCGGGCATGAGGCGGGCGAGCAGCAGAGCCCCGATGACCCCGGTGAGCGCTGCCGTCCACCACACCGCCCCCGGCCCCGCGTACGCGAAGAGGAACGTGGTGAGGGCGGGCCCGGCGAGCCGGGCGAGCGACCCGGCCCAGATCATCGCGCCCTGGTAGCGACCTTGGGCGTGGGCCGGGGCCAGGTCTGCGGCGATGCCACCGGCGACGATGCCGGCGGCGACCTCGCCGACGGACCAGATCGCCGCGCTGAGGGCGTAGCCGATGGGGGTGTGGACGAGGCCGGTCGTCCCGATGCCGACGCCCACGACGACCCAGGCGCAGGCGAGCACCTGCAGCCGGCCGAATCGGGCGAGCCGCGGATACAGCACCGGCTGAAGCAGGACCACCAGGACGGCGTTGACGACGGCCACCGCGCCGAAGACCGCCGGGCTGAGGTCGTCGAGGCGGATCGACAGCGGGATGGCGTACTCGGTGAGGCTGTAGACGATCTCCTGGGCCAGGTCGAGTCCGATGAAGGCCAGCATGAGCCGGTCGGCGAACAGTACGCCGTAGCCGCCGCGTTCGTTCGCCCGCCGAGCGGTGGCGACCCGGGGCAGGAACATGGCCGCGATCACCGCGAAGATGAGGCAGGTGATCCCGTCGATCGCGAAGAGCAGGGCGTACCCGTGGGCGGCCAGGAACCCGGCCATCGCGGCCGCGCAGGCGGCGCCGATGTTGAACGCCCAGTGCATGAGACTGAAGGCCCGCGTACGCCGTTCGCCGGTCACCGAAGCGGCGACGAGGGCGTTCGCGGCCGGCGGATACAGCTTGCCGGTGAGCCCGACCAGAACGGCGGCCACCGTCATGAGGGCGATCGTCGGCGCGACGTAGAGCGCACCGAGCGCCGCCGGGGCGGCGACCAGGCCGACGATCAGGGCCGCTCGGGGTCCGATCCGGTCGGCGAGCCACCCGCCCGCGACCGATCCGGCGGCGCCGCCGAAGCCGAGCGCCACCACGATCGTGCCGGTGGCGGAGGTCGAGACGCCCTGGGCGCCGAGGAAGAAGACGAGGAACGGCACCACCATGGTGCCGATTCGGTTGGCGAGCGTACCGGCGGCGACGATCCAGAAGGTGCGGGGCAGGTCGCTGAACAGCCCGGTGCGGGGTGCGGCGATTGTGCTGGTGGCCATGATCGTAGCCTCAGGTCTCCGCCGAACCCGGAGTACTGTTTTAGTCGGAGCTGAATGTTGAGGAGGCATCGTGCTGACGCTCGAGTTCACGGCCGGGGACGTCGCCCGGATCCGGTTCGCGCTGTCCTGCCTCTGGGAGGCCGCCTCCAGCTACCACGTGCTCCAGGCTCCGGAGCGCCACGTCATCCAGCGGCCCTGGGTCGACCGGGTCCAGGCCCGCGTCGAGGCGGCGGGTCTCGGCCGCGGCAGCCTGCTGTCCGCGCTCATCCCGCCGGGCACGCGCTACATGCCCGACTTCCTGACCCCGCCCTCGGACTCGCTCGCCCCCAGCCTCGCCGACGAGCTGCAGATCCTGCTCGCCACTCCCCATGAAGTCGTACGCACAGAGCTGGACCTGGTCGACTGGCCCCGCAACGCAGCGGCCCAGGCCCTGTACGACGACCCGGCGTCCGGGCTGCCCCGGCTGGCCGCCGAGCTGACGGCGTACTGGGACATCGCGCTGGCGGAGCACTGGCCCCGGATGAAGGCACTCCTGGAGGCGGAGGTCTTCTACCGGGCCAGGCTGCTGGTCGAGGAGGGCGCAGCCGGGC
This sequence comes from Hamadaea sp. NPDC051192, assembly GCF_040682475.1. Classification (NCBI taxonomy): domain Bacteria; kingdom Bacillati; phylum Actinomycetota; class Actinomycetes; order Micromonosporales; family Micromonosporaceae; genus Hamadaea; species Hamadaea sp. NPDC051192. The sequence continues at coordinate 116,153 of NZ_JBFBAZ010000006.1, read as the reverse complement.
TGCTCAACGGACTGCACGAGGCCGTCGGCTGGCAGGACGACACGCTGTCGGTCGCCCACAAGCTGTGCGGCGGCGAACTACCGCTGACCGGCAACGGCCTGCTCATCGTGCCGGCCGTCTTCGTCTGGCCCGCCGTGCGTACCGTCACGCCGTCCGAGAATCCGCAGTTGGCGTACCCGGCGCGGGGGATCGCGACGCTGTGGGAGAGCGCCGCCCCGGCCCCGGCCGCGCTCGCCGCCGTCATCGGCCGCAGTCGCGCGCAACTGCTCGTGGAACTGGCCGCGCCACTGTCCACAACCGACTTGGCCCGGCGGACGGGCATGTCGGCCGGCGGTGTCTCCCAGCATCTCAGCGCGCTGCGCGCGGCCGGGCTCATCACCGCCCACCGTGCCGGTCACGCCGTCCTGAACATGCGTACGCCCGCAGCCGACACGCTGCTGGCCGCGGGCGTCGCCTGACGACGCGTCAGTCGCAGTGGGCGTACCCGCTGCTGGGGAGGCGATCGTGATAGATCTCCTGTTCGTCGGCGGTGAACCCGGCGACCTCCAAGCTGAGGCAGCGATCGCCGTCGACCGCGGCGACGGCCTGATAGCGATACTGGTCCCAGTCGTTGCCGCACTCGCCGGCAGCGGTGCAGATGTCCAGGTGCAGCGTCGTCGGCAGGCCGCGATACTTGACCTTGACCAGCCGGGCGCAGGTGTCGGTGCCGTCCCAGTACACGTAGGAGCGTGCGGCCAGCTCCCCGTCCCGGCTATCGTAATGGCTGAACGAGTGAACAAGCCGGCCCGCGCAGCCGTACCCGGCGCCGTACCCCGCCGCGGCGGGATTCGCGTACGCCAGCAGCCCAGCGGCGGACAGGACGGCGGTCGCGGCGATGGCGGCGGTCCTCCGCAAGCGTCGCATGCGGTTTCCTCCTGATCGGTGGTCGATGAGTCGCCTCGATCTTTCCATCCGATTAGTCCGTAATGCGGCGTTTTGCGGGAATCCCCGGGAATCCCTGGGAAGACGCGGGTTCAGCATCTCCGGTGGAGGGTGTTCCGGACCGGTCTTCGAAGCGGGTCGACGAAGCCGGGTGGGAGGAACTCGGGAAAGCCGTCGGGTCTCATGCGGGCTTCCCAGTGCCCGTGGTGGATTTCGCGATGATGAAATCCGCAGAGTAGGACGCTGTTGGCGAGGCAGGTGTCGCCGCCGTCTGCCCATGATCGGATGTGGTGGCCGTGGCACCACTGGGGTGGCCGGTCGCAGCCGGGGAAGGCGCATCCCTTGTCCCGCAACACGAGTGCGCGGCGGAGTGGTCCGTCGATGAGGCGTCGGGCGCGGCCGACGTCGAGTACTTGCCCGTCACCGCCCAACACCGCGGGGATGATCTTCGCGTCGCAGGCCAGGCGTCGCACGGTTTCTGGGGTGAGCAGGTCGCCGGTGTCGAGCAGTCCGGCGCCGACCTTGGCTTGGAGGGCGGCCCAGGGCAGGGTGATCGTCAGGTGCGGCTTCTCGCCGCCGTTGTCGGGCAGCTCACCGGCGTTCATGATCCGCTGGCACACCTCGACCAGCGCATCGGCACGGCGGGCTCCGGCCGAACGCAGATCCGGCTCCCCCGGCAGCACCCGAGCCGTAACTCGACCGCGATCTGTCGCACCAGCCCTACATCCCGCGCCCGCGCAGCTCGCATCCACACATGCGCACGTGCCCGTGCCCGTGCCCGTGCCGTAAGCGTCGGCACAGCCTGCCATGGTGAAGCCGCCTGCTGCCTCCACGCCCGCACAGCCTGCCATGGTGAAGCCGCCTCTTACGTCCGTGCCTGCGCTGCCTACAGCCGCGGTCCCCGGCGCCTCGAAGCTGCCTGCTGCGTCCGCAGCACCAGCGAGCCCGGCCGCAGCGGCAGCGGTCGGTGCGGGCTTGCGTGGTCCGGACAACGGATCCAACGCGGCCCGCACGATCGCCGCCATCTCCGAATCCAGGATGCCGCGGATCCGGTATTCGCCCTCCCCATAGGGAATGAGGGTGAAGTCACGGCGGTCGTAGGCCGACCGTTCGGCGCGTTCCAGATCGCGGCGCAGACGCTCCTCGGCGATCTCCGGCGCGACCAGCTCCAGGATCTGCGACCGATGATTCTCCAGCGTCTCCGGCCGCAGCCGGTCGTCCGCAGCAAGCTTCGTCAACACGTCGGCGGCTTTCGCCTTACCGACCGCACCTACCGCCGACGGCAGATCGTGCACCGTCTTGGCGATCACCCGCGCCTGATCGACGGTCACCTGCCCGGCTGCCAATGCTTCCTCAACGACGGGCGTCTCAGGCAGCAGCTTGGCCAGCTTGGTCCACTCCACCGCTTCCCGGTGCCGCACGGCGAGGAGATAGGTCAGCCAGTTCGCCGTCCCGGTAGCACCCGCGTTGTACGGGATCTCACGACTGTCGGCCGCGCCGATCAACGTCAGCAGCCGACCGGACAACCGCTGGATCGCCGCATGAACACGGCGGACTTCGTCGGTGATCTCGGCGTCCGAAAGTGTCCACAGGGGACCGGCGATCAGCTCGGCGGCATTCGCCTCGACCTGTGCCAACACCCCATTCACGGGGTCAACGTTAGAACGAAGGTACGACACCTTCCAGGGGGTCAAGGTCACGAGAATGTGCCACGATCCACCGAGCACAACGTCCACAATAGACAGCCGAGGAGAGCCTATCCTCCTAGGAAGCCTTAGCGGTGGAGACCGCCCCGGCACCAGCCAAGCCGACGGCCCGAATGCGGCGGCGCCCGCGACCCGAAGGCCGCGGGCGCCGCACTTATTCAGTTGGGTAGAACTCGGACGGGATCAGACGCCGCTGGGGCACGGCGGGTCGGACTGCAGCAGGAAGTCCTGCGTACGCACGATGCCGGCCTCGACCTTCACCGTGATCGCCTGCGGGATCCAGCCGTCCTTGGCGACGATCACCTGGTAGGTGCCCTTCGGCAGCCACCAGGCGTACGCGCCCGAGGCGTCGGCGTGCAACGTGTAGCCGACGGTCGGGTCGCTATTGAGGTTGAGCCGGATGACCGCCTTCACGCCGACGTGCGCGCCGGAGCACGACAGGCCGGCGACGGTGCCCGTGACCTTGCCCCAGGACGCCAGCGGCGAGACGTTCATCTCGACGTCCACCGGCGAGATCGGGTAGGGCGTCTCCGCCCGCAGCCCGAACTGCGCGGTGTACTTGCCCGGCTGGTCCACGCCCGCCGCAGCGGTCGCCGTCAGGGTGACGGTGATGACGCGGGACTTGCCCGCGGCCAGCGTGAAGGTGCTCGGCGTCTCGCTCAGCCACGGAACGTCCGAGGCCTCGTCACAGTCGCCGAGACCCGGCAGGGTCTCCGAGGTCTTGGAGCCCACGAAGGACGACGGCGAGCCGCCGATCTTGTAGAAGCCGCAGGCTCCGGCGCCACGGTAGACGGTGAACTGGGTGTTCGGGCCGTCCGACCAGGTGTTGGTGGCCGGGTCGTAGGTGACCGTCCGGTTGGTGATGGCGGTCGAACCGGCCGTCACACCACCGGCGAGCACGAACAGGCCGCCGGCGGCGGACCCGGCCGAGCCCCACAGGTCCAGCGGAGCGTCCGCGATCGGCGACCATCCGGTAGCCGGGTCGAGGGCGAAGCCGTTGGACCAGTCCGAGTCACCGGAACCACCGGCGCAGTAGATCTTCCCGCTGATGCCGCCGCAGGAGAGCCACGACGCGTCCTGCGGGTACGCCGGACCGGCGCTGAAGGTGCCGGCCGCGGGGTCGAAGACCACCACGTCGTCGGTCGCGGCGCAGGAGCTGTCGCCACAGCCGCCGACGACGTAGATCTTGCCGTTGGCGACGCCGACGCCGGCCGTGGCCCGCGCCGCCGGGTTGACGGCGCCGGAGACGGTGGACCAGGTCCCCGTCGCCGGGTCGAAGACGTCCACGGTGCTCACCGGGTCGCCGTCAGCCGTCCAGCCGCCGAGGACGTAGATCTTTCCGCCGGTCGCGGCGACCTGCGGCTTGGTCCGGCCGGTCGGCATGTTCGGCAGGGCCGTCCACGCGTTGGCGTCCGGGTCGTAGACGAAGGCCTTGTCCTCCAGGCCCGAGTCGACGCCGCCGCCGATCGAGTAGACCTTGCCGTTCAGCGTGGCCGCCGAGTTGTCGAAGACCTCGTCCGGGTAGTCGGCGATGTTCGACCAGGCCGCGTTCGGCGCGCTCGCGCGGGCCGGCGTGGCGGTCGACTTGACGCCGCGGAGCGAGGTGCTCGCCTTCTCGGTCAGCTTGATCGTCTGCAAGGCAGCGCCCTGCTTGCTGAGGATCTGGAAGGTGCCCGACCGTTCGACGAGGTCGACCGTGGCCGTCGCCGATCCGGTGTTGGTCACCGTCACGCTGGTCTTGCGGACCGTGCCGTATGGCTGGAACGCCTGGACCGTGGTCGGCGTGACGGCCAGCCTCGGCGACTTCAGGGCGAAGTCGGCCTTCTTGTTGGCGTTGGCCACCACGGTCACCGACTTGTTGAGCGTGTTGTACGGGCTCTTCGAGGCGGTGAAGGTGTGCGCTCCGGTGACGCTGGAGAACAGCCAGTAGTAGCCGTCGCCGACGGCCGGGTCGTCCGCCGTGGCCACCGAGGTCGCGGTCTCACTGGGGACGTCGTTGGAGACGACCTTCGCCCCGGCCAGGCCGGCCGTGGTGTTGGCGTCGCTGACGAAGCCCGTGACCAGGCCACCATCGACCGCGGCGCAGCCCCGGTCGACCAGCTGCACGTTGTCGATCGCCCACCACCAGGCGAAGGTGCCGCTGTAGTGGAACCGGATCTGCGCGGTGGCCGATCCGGCCAGGCCGGCCAGGGCCAGCTGCTCCACGCGCGGTCCGCGGGCCGCGGTGGTGGACTGGTGCAGGACGGTGGTCCAGGTGGCCCCGCCGTCGGCGCTGATCTCGACGTCGCCGAACGAGTTGCTGAACGCCCGGTAGTCGTTGTTGAACCGCAGGTAGGGCAGGTTGGTGCCGGACAGGTCCAGCAGCGGGGTCACCAGCGAGGTGTCCTCGGTCTTGCCCGAGCCCGCCTTGTCGCTGTCCATGATCGCGAAACCGCCGGTGCCACCGGTCAGGTTGCCGCGCTTGCCCGGGTCGTCGAACGCCCAGACCGGGTTGGTGCCCTGGTGGTTCACCACGGTCCAGCCGTCCGGGGTGGTGAAGTTGTCGAAGGACTCGCCCAGGATCGGGTCGCTGAAGTTGACCTTGTATCCGGGTGCGGTGCAGTCACGGGCGACCGGCAGCGCGAGGTTGACGGTCTTCCCGGCGGCACCCAGCGTCACCGCGGTGGTGGTCGCCTGGTAGCCCGGGATCTTCGACGTGGTGGTCAGCGAGTGGGTGGTGTTGCCCGGCACGGTCACCGAGTACACGCCCGTCGCCGGGTTGGTGAAGACCGGGTCGCGGCCGGGGATGTCGATCCGGGCGTACAGCGGCCAGCCGTGGCCCGAACCGTCGGTCACCTTGCCGCTGACGGTCACCATCGGCGCGGAGACGAGGGCGAAGTCCTGCGTCGCCGTGCCGTTCTCGGGCACGGTCACGGTGACCGTGCTGTCGTGGTAGCCGTACTTGGCCGCCGTCACCGACTGGTCGCCGGCCGCCAGGGTCAGCGAGTAGGAGCCGTCGGCCACCGTGGTGGCGGACCGGCCGCCCGACGAGACCGTGGCCGCTGCGAGGGGCGTACCGGCATCGTCGCGGACGACGCCCTTCACGACGCCGGACGGTCCGCGCGGAGCGAGGGTGACCGCCTGGTACGCGTCGAGCCGGCCTTCGCCGTAGACGTTGTTGTCGGCGGTGGTGCCGCCGCAACTGGTGTCGTTGACGTCCCGGCCGGACTGGTCGAGCAGTGTCCGGGTGGCCGCGACGTCGCCGCGCAGGGCGGGGGAGGCGGACCACATGAGGGCCACCGTGCCCGAGACGTGCGGTGAGGCCATGGACGTGCCGCTGCCGGAGCCGTAGCCGCCGGGTACCGAGGAGCGGACGTTCACGCCGGGAGCGGCGATGTTGGGCTTGACCCCGCCGTCGACCGCGGACGCGCCGCGGCCGGAGAACGAGGCGATGGTGCCGCTGCTGTCGTACGCGCCGGCCGAGTAGACCTGCGGGTTGTCGCCGGGGGAGCCGGCGCTGCCGCAGGAGGGGCCGTCGTTGCCGTTGGAGAACGCCGGGAAGATGCCCGCCGCGATCCACGCGTCGACGGTCGGCCCGTACCAGGTGTCGCCCGGGTCGCCGCCCCACGAGTTGTTGACGACGTCCGGGTGGAGGTCGGGCCGGGGGTTGGCGCCGTTGAGGTCGGTCGGGGCGAGCACCCACTGACCGGCCGCCAGCAGCGACGAGTCGGAGCAGGTGTTGACCTCGCAGCCCTTGGCGGCGATCCACTTGGCGTCGGGGGCGACACCGATGATGTTGGCGCCCTCGCCGCCCACCATGGTGCCCATGGTGTGCGTGCCGTGGTCGTTGTTGTCGCACGGCGCGGGGTTGGAGCAGATGCCCGCCGGGTCGAACCAGTTGTAGTTGTGGTCGAACGTGCCGCCGCCGAGGTTGCCGCGGTACTTGTCGACCAGTGCCGGGTGGGTGTAGTCCACGCCGCTGTCGATGTTGGCCACGACGATGCCCGCGCCACGGTCGGCGTACGCGCTCCAGACCTCGTTGGCCCGGATGTTGGCGATGTTCCATTCGACGGCGTCCACGGTGGCTTCGACCTGTCCGGCGGTCGGCTTCTCCAGCGTGTGGGCGCGGTTGGGTTCGATCGACGCGACGCCGTCGACCTTCGCGAGTTCCTCGGCGAGCGCCTTGTCTCCGTGGACGTAGATCGCGTTGGCGATCCAGAACGCCTTGTAGGAGATCTTCCGCTCGTCGAGCAGTGCCCGGACGTCCTTCTGCGAGTCGTCGGCGGTCGCCTTCAACTCGGTGTAGACCTGCTCGGCCCGCTGGGTGCGGGGCAGCGACTTGGCCGGGCTCAGGTCGGCCTTGTCACGCAGGTAGACGAGGAAGTCGGTGGACTCCGAGGTGATCTCGCCGCTGATCGACGCACTGGGTGCGGCGGCCGCGGGAGTGGCCAGGACCGGTATCAGCCCGACCGTTAAAACGGTTCCAGCCAGCGCCGCGAGCAGCGCCTTAGGCCGGAACCTTCTGGGTGATGACATGAATCCTCCCCGATCAAGCGCAGGCCGGGTTCTCCGGCCGCCAGTCGGGCTCGAGCCCGGCGGGCGCGCGCATGGGTCCAATGATCTTTGTGGACGATGGCGGCCATCAATGCCTGCTGTCGGTCAACTCTCTGGCGGCTTTCCGGCGGATGGCGGACTTACCGTCGGGTTGGGGTTGACATCATCGCCACATTGGACTTGCCTGAAAGCTTCTCGACTGCCGCCTGGGGAGGAATCACATGGTCGTCGGGGATAGGGCATTGATCGTCTGCGTTTCCGCGGACGTCGCGGTCCGGGAGCGCCTGATGAGGCAGCTCGATCCGGGCGGCGTCGTGCTGCTGTGCGCGGACTTGGACGAGTTGCGGGAGATTCTGTTCCCGGTGAACGACGTGATGCTGTCCGGCGGGCCGCCGGACGGGCTCCTAGTCGACCAGGTCGGCTTCAAAGCGACATGGCGCGGCCGGACGCTGCCGCTGACGCGGCTCGAACTGCGGATGCTGGGCTGCCTCGCGGAGCGCTCGCAGGAGGTGTGGACCTATCAGGCGCTGTTCACCGCGGTGTGGGACAGCGTCTATTTAGGAGACAGCGCCATTCTGCACTCGGCGATGAAACGGCTGCGGGGCAAGCTTCGTGCGACGGCGGACGGCCTGGAGGTCGAGACGGTGCGCGGAATCGGCTACCGCCTCGCAGTGCGCGCGTGATCATCGCGCCGGCCATGCTGTTTCGGCGGACACTGCTGTTTCAGCGGGCACTGCTGTTTCGGCGGACACTTCGCCGTGGGAGGCGGCATGGCCGGCGCAGTGATCACGTCAGGGTCCAGAGCTGGATCTCGGTGCCGTCGGGGGTCGAGGTGAGCCATTGGCCCGCCCCCGCCGGGCGGGGTGGGCCGGCGATCGGGACGGGGTACGCGACCTGGTCGCGTACGGACATCGTGGCGGGGTCGATGAGCCAGTGCCGGGGCTCGGGCGATTCCGCCTCGGTGCCGACGATCGCGGTGTCGTCGAAGGGGAAGGCGCCGTCGTAGTCCCAGCGGACGCGGTCGCCGTCGACGCTGCGTACGGCGTCGTCGGCGGCCAGCCGGCCGAGTTCGGTCGCGTCCGCGGTGCGGCGCAGGTAGAGCGACCACTGCCCGGGATCGGTGGCGAGCAGCCGGTCGCCGTCCGGGCTGACCGCGAGCAGGACTTCCTCGTCGAGCCGGACGACGCTGAGGTGCCGGCCGTCCCAGTGGCCCCAGAACGCGGGCGATTCCTCGTCGCCCTCGCCGACGGTCAAGCCCATGTACGCCGGGTCCGGCGGAGGAGTGTGGAACGAGGAGCCGACGGTGTCGGTGGCGTACCGGGCGAGGACGGCGCCGTCGGCGGGGTCGAGGACGAGCCACTCCTCCTGCGCCTCGTCGTCGGGATGATTGCGGATGTGCGCCCACAGCGTCGACCCGTCGGCGGCGTACGCGGCCGAGCCTTTGTCGGCATGGCGGTGATCGTGGTCGTCGGCGTACTCGGAGTATGAGGTGTGGTTCTGCGCGCACTCGGCGGCCGACCAGCAGCCGTGCCGCAGTTCCCAGCGCACCGCGCCGGTCGCGTCCACCGCTCGCAGCGCGTGCACGCCCGAGAAGAGCACGACGTCGCCGTCGGGCGACAGGGTCAGGGTGCCGAAGTCCCGGGGCCACGGCGCGGGGAACCGGGTCTCCAAGCCGGACCGGAGATCGCGTACGCCGACCTCGGTGTCACCGCGCTCGACCAGCCACCGATCCCGCACGAAAGGCGCGTCGCCGAGCGGGGTCGGGACGGTCGCGACAGCCACTGCGTTGATCACCCGACCGACCTTACCCAGCGCAGACGGCGTCGATCCATCGAGGCGTGCCAGATTTGATTAACTCTATTTACCAATCTGTCAACATACTTTAAAGTGCCACGCAAGCGGAGGCCCGGCGGGCCTCCTGGACAGCGAGGAGAGCAACGTGCGAAGACTCATCGTCCTCCCGCTCCTGGCGGTGGGGGCTCTCATCGGCTCCCTGGTCGTGGCGGTGAGCCCGGCCAACGCCCACGGTTACGTCTCATCGCCGCTGAGCCGCCAGGCGATGTGCGCGCAGGGCCGGGTTTCGGCGTCCACCTGTGGCGACATCATCTACGAGCCGCAGAGCGTCGAGGCTCCCAAGGGCTCGCTCCAGTGCAACGGCGGCGGCACCCGGTTCGCCGTCCTGAACGACAACAGCGTCAACTGGCCCACCACGTCGGTCGGCGGCACGGTGACGTTCACCTGGACGTTCACCGCGTTCCACCGCACCACCGACTTCGAGTACTTCGTGGGCAACACCCGGATCGCGGTGTTCAGCGGCAACAACTCCGCGCCTCCGCAGGGGCTGACCCACTCGTTCAGCCTCGGCGGGCGTACCGGACGGGTCACCGTGCTCGCCCGGTGGAACATCGCCGACACGATCAACGCGTTCTACTCCTGTGTGGACCTTCAGGTCGGCGGTGGCGGCACGTCCAGCCCGTCCCCGTCGCCGAGCGTGACGCGTACGTCGTCGCCGTCGCCGTCGCCCACCACCGCCTCGCCGAGCCCGACCGCCACGTCGGGCAGCACCTCGTGGGCGGCCGGGACGGCGTACAAGATCGGTGACGTCGTGACCTACAACGGCGTCAGCTACCGCTGCATCCAGGCCCACACCGCCCTCGTCGGCTGGGAACCCCCGAGCACCCCCGCCCTCTGGAGCAAGGTGTAGTGAACGCACGCACCCTCGGTCGCAGTCTCGGCATGCTTGCCGGGGCTGCGACCGCCCTCGTCCTGGCGCTGTCCGGCTGTGGCAGCGCCCCGTCGGCCCCCGCCGCGAACACCTCGTTCAACGACGCCGACGTGATGTTCCTGCAGATGATGGTCGCCTACCACACGCCCGCCGAGAAGCTGACCGCGCTGGCCGCCCAGCGGGCGAGCCGGTCGGAGGTCAAGCAGCTCGCCGCGGCGATCTCGGTCACCGAGGCGGACGAGCAGAAGAAGGTCATGGCCTGGCTGCAGGCGTGGAACCAGCCCACCGAACCGGCCACCGACAAGGTCCTGCACGCCGACCACGGCGGGCTGCCCGGCGACGGCAAGACCGAGGTGGCGACGCTGACGAAGACCTCGGCGGACAAGTTCGACAAGGAGTTCCTCACGATGCTGATCGGCCAGCAGCACGGCGTCGTCGAAGCCGCGCGGGCGGAGACGGCCGGCGGGGTCAACACGGAGGTGAAAGCACTCGCCCAGCGGGTCACCGACTCCCGGCGCGCGCAGGTGGCGTACATGCTGACGCTGGCGCAATGACGTGACGCGAGCGACGCCCACCTGATGAGAACGCTACTGCCGATCTTCGGGACGACCTCGGTAGGCTGTCTGTCATGAAGATCGGCATCGTGGGCGCGACCGGCCAGGTGGGCGGCGTCATGCGCCGCATCCTCGCGGAGCGCAAGTTCCCCGTCGACCAGCTCCGGCTCTTCGCCTCCGCCCGGTCGGCCGGCAAGATGCTGCCCTGGGCCGACGGCGAGGTCGTCGTCGAGGACGCCGCGACCGCCGACTACACCGGTCTGGACATCGTCCTGTTCTCGGCCGGCAAGACCACCTCGCTCGCGCTGGCGCCCAAGGTCGCCGCGGCCGGCGCCGTGGTCATCGACAACTCGTCCGGCTGGCGCATGGACCCGCAGGTCCCGCTGGTGGTCTCCGAGGTCAACCCGCACGCGGCCCTCGACCGGCCCAAGGGCATCATCGCCAACCCCAACTGCACCACCATGGCAGCCATGCCCGTGCTCAAGCCGCTTCACGTCGAGGCCGGGCTGATCAGCCTGGTCACCGCGACCTACCAGGCCGTCTCCGGCTCCGGCTTGGAGGGGGTCGCCGAGCTCGACCAACAGGTACGCGCAGTGGCCGAACGCGCGGCGGAACTGGCCCACGACGGCGCGGCCGTGCAGTTCCCGGCGCCGCAGGAGTATGTGCGGCCGATCGCGTTCAACGTGCTGCCCTACGCCGGCGCGCTTGTCGACGACGGGCTGAACGAGACCGACGAGGAACAGAAGCTGCGCAACGAGAGCCGCAAGATCCTGGAGATCCCGGACCTGAAGGTCTCCGGCACCTGCGTACGCGTGCCGGTGTTCACCGGGCACTCCCTGCAGGTGCACGCCCGGTTCGCCCGGCCGCTGTCGCCCCAGCGGGCCCAGGAGCTGCTGGCCGACGCCCCCGGCGTGGTGCTCACCGACGTGCCGACCCCGTTGCAGGCGGCCGGTCAGGACCCGACCTTCGTCGGCCGGATCCGCGCCGACGAGACCGTCGAGCACGGGCTGGCCTTCTTCTGCTCCAGCGACAACCTGCGCAAGGGCGCGGCGCTCAACGCCGTGCAGATCGCCGAGCTGGTCGCGGCCGAGTCCCGCTGACGATGCGGGTCGTCATCGACCGCGGCGAGGTACGCGAACTGCTGACCCGGCATCCGGGCCGGCATCTGCTGGCGATCGGCGACCTCGACGACGCGTTCTGGCCGCACACGCGGTTCATCCACGGGTGGGGCCAGACGCTGCTGCTCTACACCGGATTGCAGACCCCGGTCGTGCTCGCTGTCGCCGATCCGCCGACAGAGTCGATGAGGTCGCTCGTCACGGCGTTCCTGGGGGAGCTGCCCGACCGGTTCTACGGCCATCTGTCCGAGGAGGCCGCCGAGGCGCTGCGCCCGCACTTCACGCTCGACGTGCACGGCGTCCTCGCGTACATGTCGGTGAAACCGGTGACGGTGCGCGAGACGCGCGAGCCCGTCGTGACGATCGGGACCGCGGACCTGGCGGAGATCCAGGCCTTGCAGCAGGCCGCGAACCCCGACGGCGGGTTCTTCGAGCCGCAGATGCTGCAGGCCGGACCCTACCTGGGGATCCGGCGTGACGGCGAGCTGGTCGCGATGGCCGGTACGCACACCTGGTCGGCCACGGAGAAGGTCGCCGTGCTGGGCAACATCGCCACGCACCCGGCGCACCGGCGGCAAGGCCTGGCCGCCGTCGTCACCGCAGCCCTGTGCGCGCGATTCAGTGGGGCGGTCGACGTCGTCGGGCTGACCGTGGACGTCGACAACACCCCGGCGATCCGTTGCTACACAAGGCTGGGCTTCACCGAGGACGTACGCGTCATCGGCGCCCGCTGCGCGCGGAACTAGCCGCAGCAGCCTCCGCCACAGCAACCCCCGCCTCCGCCGCCCTGCTGGGGCGAGCCGACCTTGACCACGTTGGCGGTGGTGAGCAGCTTGACCGTGTCCTCGTGCCCTTCCGGGCAGGCGGCGGGTTGCGACGCCTCGCTCATCGGGCGCTCGACCTCGAACGTGTCGCCGCAGGCGCGGCAGCGGAATTCATACCGGGGCATGTCAGCAGTCTACTGCCCTCGCGCCCGGTCCCCATGTGGTCAGGGGCGGCGGGCCAGGAGGCAGGAGCGGTGGCTCTGGTGCTCGGTGCCCGGGTGCGGGGCGCGGTCGAACCGGCCGACCAGCTCGAACCCGGCCTGCGTCAACGCGGCCGTCTCCGCGGCCGGGTCGAGGTAGTGGAAGGTCAGCTCGACCTCGTGGTCCCACCAGTCGGTGACGGTCTTGTGGCCGCCCATCCGGGTGCTCTCGTCCTCGACATGGAAGGCGACCATCGCCAGCCCACCGGGCTGCAACACCCGGGCGAACTCGGCGTACGCCGCGGCGCGGGCCGCCGGGTCGAGATGGATGACGGCGTAGAGGCAGACGACGCCGGCGACCGCGCCGGAGCGGATCGGCAGCGCCGTCATGTCGGCCGTCGCGAAGGGCAGCGACGTGGTCCGGCGGGCGACCGCGCCCATGCCGGTCGACAGGTCGAGCCCGAAGACGTCGAGCCCCCACCCGGCCAAGTACGCCGTGACGTGCCCCGGCCCGCAGCCCACGTCGAGCACCGGCCCGCCGGCGGCCTGCTCGGCGAACGCGCCCAGGAGCGCCCGATCCCACGGCTTGGCCAGCAACTCGTCGTCGATCTCGGCGGCGTACCGGTCCGCGACGATGTCGTAGCTGCGGCGGGTGTTCATCGGATCATGCTCCCAGACGCGTGTGCCGGGTCATGCGGCGCTGCCGAGGCGTGGGAACGGCTCCAGGGAGAACACGACCTCGACCGGCACCTCGAAGTACTGCGCGATCCGCAGTGCCAGGTGCAGGCTGGGCCGGAATTCGCCGCGTTCCAGGTAGCCGACCGTCTGATAGTGGATGCCGAGCGCGTCGGCCAGTTCCCGCCGCGTGATGCCCCGCTCGGCGCGCAGCATCGCGATGCGGTCGTAGACGACCTCGCTCGGCTTGTCTCCGTTGGTCATGAACTCACCGCGTACGCTGCATCGCCCGGGTCCGGCGTGCCTCGACGGCCGAGCCGGATTCGCGGCGGGCCATGCGGCGCAGCACGATCGGGGCCACGATCAGCCCGAACGCCGCCCAGGCGCCGAGTACGCCGACCGTCTCCAGATGCCGCCACGAACCGCCGAACTCCACCGCCGCCATGCTGTCGGGCAGCAGCGCCGAGCGCATGCCCAGGCCCAGCCAGTAGATCGGGAAGACCTGCGCGATCCACTGCATCCACGTCGGGAAGTTGGTGATCGGGTAGAAGATCCCGGAGGTCGCGATCAGCCCCATGATCGGCAGCATGATCAGGCCCATGTTCTGCGGGTTGGACAACATCGAGCCGAAGATCGCGCCGATGGGCATCGTCGCCACCAAGCCGAGGAGCACCACCCAGAGCAGGGTGAACCAGGTGTGCCAGCCCGACAGCGACAGCCCGTCGAGCAGGAAGGTCGCCGGGATCAGCTGGATCGCCAGGCTCAGCAGGGTGATGCCGGTGACCGTGACGATCTTGCCGACCAGGTAGCCGAACATGCCGTTCGGCACCGCCTTCGCCCGCAGCAGCGTGCCGTCCTCACGTTCGATCGTCAGCGCCGCGGCGATCGTCACCAGGCCGCCGAACGCGATGCCCATGCCGAGCGCGCTGGGCAGCGTACGCGAGCCGAGGGAGAAGCTCGTGCCGGGCACGGTCGCGTCACGCATGAAGAACATCGTGATGAGCAGCGCGAACGCCGGGAAGAAGTAGGTCCACAGATCCTGCGGATTCATGAAGGTGTGCTTCAGCTCGATCCGGCCGCGGTTCGCCCCGGCCTTCACAGCGCTCAACAACGTGGTGTTCATGCGGCGACCTTCTCGAAGGCGGAGGGGACGGTGACGGCCTGCCCCGACTCTTGCGCCAGGACCAGTGCCATGTAGGTGTCTTCCAGGCTGGCCCGGCGTACCTCGAGGTGGGTGACGGCCGCGCCGTGCTGGTCCAGCAGCTTGTGCACGAACGCGGTCGCGTCCTCGGCCGAGTGGACGAACCGCTCGCCGTCGATGCTCCAGCGGATCTCGGCGGCGCTGGGAATGCGGCGGGCCAGCTCGTCGGCCGACCCGTCGGCGATGATCGTGCCGCCCGCCAGGATGAGGATCCGGTCGGCGAGCTTCTCGGCCTCGTCCAGGTCGTGGGTGGTCAGCAGGATCGTGGTCTGATCGATGTCGGCCAGCCGGTGCACCAGCTCGTGGAACTCGCGGCGCGCCTGCGGGTCGAAACCGGCCGTCGGCTCGTCGAGGAACAGCAACTCGGGCCGGCCGACGATGCCGATCGCCACGTCGAGGCGGCGGCGCTGCCCGCCGGACAGCTGCGAGACCTTCTTGTGCGCGTGCTCGGTCAGGCCGACGGTCGCGATCAGCTCGTCGGTGTCCCAGGCCCGGCGATTCGCCGTCGCGTACGCGGTGTAGTACATCCCCAGGTGCGCAAGGAGTTCGCGCACCTTCCACTTGCCGTGATCGCGCCAGCTTTGCAGCACGATGCCGAGCCGGGCGCGCCAGTCCTCGTTGCCCCGGGCCGGGTCGACGCCGAGGACGCTGACGTCGCCGGCGGACCGCATCCGGAAGCCTTCGAGGATCTCGATCGTGGTGGTCTTGCCCGCGCCGTTCGGCCCGAGCAGGGCGACGACCTCGCCCGGCCGGGCGGTGAAGGTCACCCCCCGCAGGACGTCGGTCGTCCCGTAACGCATCCGGAGATCGGTGACCTCCAGGGCGTACTGCGAATCGGTCACAGTTCCGCCTCCCCATCTGATGTCTGCAACCGAAGATAGCACTTATGCTACATCCGGCGGCAAGACTGTTATGAGGCCGACAGTCACGGGTGCTCCGTGCTCAGCAGGGGTTGCTGACGGAGCCCGATTTGGTCAGCGTTCCGCCGCCGCTGAGGCGTACGGTCACCGACCAGGACACGACCGAATCGGTCAGCTCAGGATTGTCGCCGAGGTTGGGCGGTAGCTCGCCGGAGAAGGACGTGCCGCTGCCCGACAGCGAATAGGTGCCGCTGCCGCCGACATGGGAGTCGTAGCCGTGCGTACCGGTGGCGGAGGTGCCGCTGCCGTTGGTCACGGTCACGGAGACGGCGATCGTCCAGCCATGCCCCTCCTGCCAGACGCACTTGCCCCGGGCGTACACGCTGATGCTCGGCTTGGGCGTCGTGGTCGTGGGCTTCGTGCTGGCTTTCGTGGGCCGAGGGCTCGTCGGCGGTGTCGGCTTGCGGGTCGAGGAAGGCCGGGCCGTGGCCGACGGAATGGGGCTCGCGGACGTCGCCACGGCGCTCGGCGACGGCGACGCCTCGCTTGGCGTCGTCGACGGGCTCGCGACCGGCACCGGCTCGATCGGCGGCTCCGCGTTCCGCGTGGTCTTGTCCTGCGACACGGCCAGGACCCCGGCGGCGACCGCGGTCGCCAGGAGGGCGATCCCGACGGCCGGCATCCAGCGGCGGCGCTCCGGCGGGGACCACGAGCCGGCGATCCGCCGCGGGACGGCCCCGAACTTGCGCGGGACGCCACTGAGCTTTCGCGGGACGGCACTGAGCTTCTGCGGAACGGCGCTCAGGCGTTGGCCTGCGGCAGTGGCGAGGGCAGCGGTCGCTGCCACGGCCCGACGGGGTTTCCGATCGACTGTCGCATCCTCGGCGGCGACCGGCGTATCGGCGGCAGCCTCCGTCGGCTTGGCGCTGTGCTCCGATAGCGCGCTAGGCGGCGGCGCGGCGGACGGCGTCGCAACCCTGTCCGGCGCAGCGTTGTCTGATGCGGATTCGGCTGCGGCGGGTTCGGCTGCTGCCGGGCTGACTGCTGTTGCGTCGGCCGTGGCGCGGTTGCGGCGAGCGGCGATCTTGCGGCCTGCTCCCGTGAAGAGCCCGGCCATCCACCGGCCGAAGGTCTCCATCGGCGTGAGCCGGGGCGCGGCCGGTGCGGGCGGCGGCTCGGGGGCCACCGGCGGCGCGGGCCGGGCGGGTTGGGGGAGCAGGGCTCCACAGGACGGGTTGACGCAGTAGGAGCCGCCTGTCGGGTCCGGCATCCCGCAGGCTTCACAGACGATCATGTGCACCCTCTCAGTACGCGTGACTCCGCGACGTCAGGCGGTACGCCCGAGCGCCTGTCCCGACTCGGTCTCCGGCGCCTTGCGCGTACGCGCGACGGTCGCGGCCCGGTCGTCGGTGCTGCGGGAGTGGGCGCGCGCGCCGCCGGACGGGCGCACCTCGGTGGTGCCGTCGCCGTCGGGGTCGACGATGCGCGGCTTGGCTTGTGGCTTCTTCTTCTCCTCGGGCAGCACCGGGCGTCCCTTGCGGCCGGCGAGCGCTCCGCCACCGCCGCCGGTCGCCGGTGCTCCGCCGCCCATGGGCGGCATGATCGGCGTCCCGCCGGGGTTCGCGGCAGCCGCCGACCGGCCGGACAGTGCTGAGGCGCCGAGTCCTGTGGTGGCCGTCCCGCTCACGCCGCTGCGGCCGAGCATGTCGACGGCACCCCCGGTGGACAGTGCGGATCCTGTGCCGCTGCTGCCGAACGCGCCGGAGCCGCCGACGCTTCCGCCGCCGAGGTTGCCCAGCGAGCCGACGTTGCCCAGCGAGCCGATCACGGACGGAATGGACCCCAGCCCTGCGACTGCGGCCGACCCAGCGGCGGCCGCGTCCTGGAGCTGCTTCTGCATCGCCTCGATCTGCTGCTGGGCATCCTGTTGGCTCCGGCTGATCGACTCCTGAGCCTTGTCGAGCTGATCCTGAGCCTGCTGCTGGGTCTGCTGCAGGGCGTCCTGGGCCTGTTTCTGCTGGTCCTGCATCTGCTTCTGCAACGCGTCGATCTGTCGCTGCGCCTGCTCCTGCAGCTTCTTGATCTGCTTGTCGTACGCGTCCCGCAGATCCTGGTTCTGCTGCTGAAGCTGCTTGATGGCCGCCTCGTACTGCTTGCGCGGGTCCCCGCCGCCGGTCTTCACCCCGGTGCTGGTCGGTACGCCGCCGCCGGTGCGCCGTACGGGTATGTCGGTCTTGGTCTCGACGAACGGCGTCTCGACTTTCGCTCCGGTCGCGGGGATACCCGGGTACATCGTCGGGGCCTGCCAGTTGGCGGCCTGGACGAGGCTGACCGCCAGCGGGAGTACCACGTTGAGCGCGCGAGTGTCGAACTCCAGGAGGAGTGCTGCTCGCTGGAGATTGTCGACCTGGATCCAGGGGACCACCATGTGCCCGTTCTCGCTGTCGGCCTCGAGATCGACGGTCTCCGGCAGTGCCTTGGCCTTGAGGTAGTCCGGGTAGGACAGCCGGATTGCTCCTTGGGCTGTCTCCAGCTGGTCGGCCTTCTGCGCGATCTGC
The DNA here is from genome assembly GCF_040682475.1 of Hamadaea sp. NPDC051192. Taxonomy (NCBI): domain Bacteria; kingdom Bacillati; phylum Actinomycetota; class Actinomycetes; order Micromonosporales; family Micromonosporaceae; genus Hamadaea; species Hamadaea sp. NPDC051192. The sequence goes on along the minus strand of NZ_JBFBAZ010000006.1, from coordinate 98,338 downwards.
TCGGCCCGATGCAGCGCGGAGATGTGCCAGGTGTTGATCGATCGCATCGACTCCAGCACCCGGGTGTGGAAGCCCTTGCTGGCCGGTCCGGTCCAGCCGCCGAGGTTCTTCTCCGTGCCGTTGCGCAGATCGTGGCTGGCGGTGATGAGCAGGTCCCGGATGTGGTGCCAGAGCCGAGCGACCTGGTGGAGATAGTCCGGGCTCTCGGCGTTCAGGATGGTGTAGACGCGCTGGAATACATCGCCGGGCTTGTCGCCATCGTGGGTCCACTGTGTCGGAGTGACCCCGTCGGTCGGCGGGATGCTGTAGTAGTCGGTGTCGTCGGTGCTGCTGCGCTTCAGATCCCAGCCCCGGGTGTCGTACGGCAAGCCGGAGCTGGTGGTGGCCATGGCCTTGGCGGCGTCGTGGTCGGCCGCCCGGACGTCCTTGGGTGCTTGGAGGATCTTCGACGAGGTGGCGTCGGCCGTCCGGTACTCGGCGTACACCTTGATGGCGGTCTCGCCGAATCCGGTCAATCCGTTCGCGGCCTCACCAGCGAACTTTCCGAGATCGCCGCTTTGGACGCGGACGCGATTCCGGAAGAACTCCAGCTCGCTGAAGGCCACTCCGTCCTTGGCCGGGCCCGCCTTGGCGCTCGCGAACGCGGCGACGGCTTTGGCGAGTTCGTTGGCGCTGGCCGGCAGCATCGTCGTGGCCCGGCTCGACGTGAGCTTCTTCTGAAACTCGCCGAACCCGGCCATGTTCTCGACCCGGATGTCTCCGTGAGTAAGACCCCAATGATCGGTCATGACCGCTCCTCCCCGCTGCGGACGACACCCAGAGTAGCGAATGGACGGTCGAGCGTCACTCCACCTCCGACAGAGCACATTGGATCAATCGGGCGCCTTCGCGCCGCGTGACCAGCCAGCCTCGGCCGGGCGGCAGCGGGCCGAGTTTGACGTTGCCCAGCAGCGGGCCGTCGTCGCGGTTGCCCGACAGCACGACGCCGGGCGAGGCCAGGTCGCGTATCCGGCTGAGCACCGGGTCGTAGAACGCGCGCTGGGCGCCGCCGCTGCGCCGGGCGACGATGACGTGCAGGCCGACCTCGCGCGCCTGGCTGAGGTACTCGTGCAGGACATGGACCGGGTTGCGGTCGGTGGCGACCAGGTCGTAGTCGTCGATCAGCAGGTAGAGGTCGCTGCCGCGCCACCAGTCGCGGGCGCGTAGCTGCTCCGGGGTGACGTCGGGACCGGGCAGCCGCTCTTTCATGACTCCGGCGGCGTCGGTCAGGATGCCGCGGGTGAGGTCCGCCGAGGTCCCGTACGCCAGAAGGTGGCTCTCGGGCAGCCGGCCGAGCAGCGAACGCCGGTAGTCGACGGCGATGATCTTCGCCTCGTCGGGCCGGTGCCCTCGGGCGATGGCGTCGGCGATGGTCACCAGCAGGTTGGACTTGCCGGACTCGGTGTCGCCGAAGATCAGCATGTGCGAGTCGCCGCCGGACAGGTCCACGTACGCGGGGAGCAGGTCCCGTTCGGCCACGCCGAGCGCGATGCCCGGCAGGTCGGGGCCCTGGGCGAGGTCGGTCGCGGGGAACCGGTCGGGCAGCAGGCGTACCGGGGGCGCGGCCGGGCCGGTCCAGGCTCGGCGTACCGCGTCGACGAGGTTCTGGGTGCCGTCGGCGAGGTCGTCGGCGGTCGGCCGGCCGTCGATGCGGGGCAACGCCGTCAGGCACTGGTACGCGTCCGGCGTGATGCCCCGGCCCGGTGACCGTTCGGGGACGTTGGCCGCCGATCGCCGATTCACCCCGGAGTCGCCGGGATCGGCGAGCCGCAGTTCGAGCTTGGTCCCGAAGCTGTCGCGTACGCCGCCGCGCACGTCGAACCAGCGGGCGGCCGATGCGACGACGTGCACGCCGTATGACAGGCCCCGGTTGGCGATGTCGACGACCTGCTGCTCCACGTCCTCGAACTCGTTGCGCAGGGTCAGCCAGCCGTCGACGACGAGGAAGACATCGCCGTGCTCCTGGTCGGCGAAGTCCCCGGCGGCACGGCGGCGGCGGAAGGTCGCCATCGAGTCGATCTCGTGCTCCAGGAAGTACTTCTCCCGCTGGTTGAGCACGCCGAGCACCTCGGCGACCGTCCGGCGTACCTGGTTGACGTCCTGGCGCGGGGCTACCCCGCCCACGTGCGGCAGTCGCCGGATCGCCGAGAGCGTGCCGCCGCCGAAGTCGAGGCAGTAGAGCTGCGCCTCGCGGGGTGTGTGGGTGAGCGCGATCGCGGCGATCAGCGTACGCAGCAGGGTGCTCTTGCCCGACTGAGGACCGCCGATGACGATCACGTGGCCGTAGCCGCCGGACAGGTCCAGCCGCAGCAGATCCCGGCGCTGCTCGAACGGCTTGTCCACGAGCGACAGTGGAATCACGAGATTGCCGTGCAGCCCGGGATCGGCGACCGTGAGCCCCCGCTCGGGATCCGTACGCAGATCGCCGAGCAGCTGATCCAGCGACGGCGACTCGTCCAGCGGCGGCAGCCACACCTGATGGGCGGGCGAGCCCCGGCCGTGCAGGCGTTGGGTGAGCACGTCGAGCAGGGTCGGGCCGGTCGGCGCGACGTCGAACTCGTCGGCCGGTGAGGCTTCCGGCCGGGTCTCGGTGTCCTCGGCGGCGTCGGCCGGGGCGACGTACATCGAGCTGAACACGTGCACCCGGGCGTCGCCTTCGACCGCGGTGAGCTGGTCGGCCGAGCGATACTGCCCGGACACGTACGCCGCGCGGAAGCGGCTCAGCGGATCGGTGCCGTACTTGAGATAGCCGTGCCCAGGTGCCCGGGGCAGCTCGTACGCGTCGGTGACGCCGAGGACCGCGCGGCTTTCGGCCGGGGAGAACGTCCGCAGCCCGACCCGGTAGGACAGATGCGTGTCGAGGCCACGCAGCCGGCCTTCTTCGAGCCGTTGGCTGGCCAGCAGCAGGTGGATGCCGAGCGACCGGCCGACGCGTCCGATCTGGACGAACATGTCGATGAAGTCGGGCTTGGCCGACAGCAGCTCGGAGAACTCGTCGCAGACGACGAACAGGCTCGGCAGGGGATCGAGCGGTGCGCCCGCGAGCCGGGCGCGTTCGTAGTCGCGCTGGGAGACGTAGTTCCCGGCGGCCCGCAGCAGCTCCTGGCGGCGTACGAGTTCACCGTTGATCGCGTCGGTCATCCGGTCGACCAGCGGAAGCTCATCGGCCAGGTTCGTGATCACGGCGCTGGTGTGCGGCAGCAGATCGAGCTTGGTGAAGGTCGCGCCGCCCTTGTAGTCCACCAGGACGAAGTTCAGGATCTCCGGCGGGTGCATGACGGCGAGCGCGAGGACCAGCGTACGCAGCAGCTCGGACTTGCCGGAGCCGGTCGCGCCGATGAGCAGCCCGTGCGGTCCCATGCCGTCCTGCGCCGACTCCTTGAGGTCCAGCTCCAGCCGTTCGCCGTCCGGGCCGATGCCGATCGGCACCCGCAGCCGCTCCCGGGTGGGCCGGGGCGCCCAGGTGACCTGCGGATCGAACGCCGCCGGGTCGCCGATCCCGAGCAGGTCGGCCAGGCCGTGCTCGGCGTTCATGGCCCGATCCGACGCCGCCGAGGTCGCCGGGCGCATCGCCGACAGCTGCTGGGCCAACGCCTCAGCGGCCATCAGGCCCAGCTCGTCGACCTGGCCGAGCGGGCGCTCGCCGTCGAACGTGCGCGCGGACAGCGTGCCGTCCTCGTCGATCTGGACGACCAGCGTGGCCCGGTCGAGGTTGCGCGGCGGCTCGGTGGACAGGTCGAGCACAGTGACGCCCTCGACGCCGGCCTCGGCGGTCAGGTGGTCCGACCCGGCCGTGTCGCCGCCGTCCACCACGAACAGCAGATGCGGACCGTCGTGCTGCGAGTCGCCGGCGTTCGGGTCGAAGCGAGGGCGACCGGTCAGATGCTCCTCCAGCATCGCCTCCAGGGCGACGATGCTGGGCGCCATGAGGCGAAGCGAACCCAGCGCGTCCACAGAGGTCGGATGCTGGGCGTGCGGCAGCCACTTCGCCCACTCCCACTGCGGCCGCGCCGAGCCGCCGACGCACACGCTCACGAGCAGGTCGTCGGGGGAGTGGAAGGTGACCGCCTGGGCCAGCATCGCCCGGACCATCGCCCGGCCCCGGGCGGCGTCGCCGCGCACGTAGACCCGGCCGAACCCGTTCAGCGCCAGCACGACCGGCAGATCGGGCAGCTCGGTGTAGGTGCGCAGGAAGCGGCGCAGCGCCGCGGCGGCCACCGGCTCGGCCTTCTCCGGCGGCGTCTCCGGGCTGGGGATCAGCTTGGTCGCCAGCTCGCGCGGCCCGAGTCCGATGCGGACCAGGCAGTAGTCCAGGTCGACCCGGCGGCGTTCCCAGAGCCGGGCGGAGTCCGCGAGCGTCCACAGTCCACTCGGTGCCGGATGCCGGTAGTACTCGGCTGATCGCTGCCTGCGCGCGGTGACCCGAACCGAGCGGCGGCAGGCGTCCAGATTCCACAGATACTCGCGCCGGGCGGCGTGCATCTGCTGCTTGGTCTGCCCGCTGCCGTACAGCGACACCTGCATCAGCACCATGCCGAGCGCCGAGACGCCGAACAACCCGCCGGTCAGGTAGGCCAGCGGGCGGTTGCTCTGACCGGCGAAGATCAGCGCGACCGCCGCCGACCCGGCGAGCATCGGCAGCACCATCAGCGCGCGCGTCCAGCCGCCGCCGGTCGGCGCCGGAACCGCCGGCACCTCCTCCAGCACGATCTCCCCGCTCGGATACGCCGGCGCGGGCCGACGCGCCGGACGCCGGCGAATGACCGTCGTCATAGGACCTCCCCGTGGCGAAGCTTGCCCTACGATGATTCGCCATGGTGCAGTCGGCGAGTCTCGGGCTGACGCGGATCGTACTTCTGAGCCCGCAACGCCGGGTAGATCTCGCGATCCCGGATTACCTTCCCCTGGTCGGTTTGCAGGCCACGTTGCTGCGACATGGCGGCCTCGACCTGGCCGACGAGGGCATCGCGCATCACGGTTGGGTGCTGCGCAAAATGGACGGGACTTTGCTCGACCCGGCCAAGTCGCTGGCCGCGCAGAGCATTGTGGATGGTGACACGCTGCTGCTTTCACCGCAGGACCAGCAGTGGCCGGAGCCGGAGTTCGACGACCTCGCCGACGCCGCGGCGCACGAGGCGCGGTCGCTGGGCGCGAGCTGGTCGGCCCGGCACACGACGGCCACCGGCACGGCCACGATGGGCTTCCTGATCGGACTCGCGCTGATCGGGGTGCTGCGGTCCGGCCCGCCTTGGCCCACACCGGGCGCGTGCCTGCTCGGGTCCGCGGTCCTGCTGCTCGGCGGCGCGATCCTCGCGAACCGGATCTCCGCCGGCCGCTCACCGTCCATGGTGCTCGCGCTTTCCGCCTATGTGTACGCCGTGAGCGGCTCGACGGTGCTGGTGACCGACTCGACGATCCCCGGGCGAGCGCAGTTGCTCGTCGCGTCCTCGACGGTGGCGCTGACCGCCGTCCTGGGCCTGCTCCTGCTGCGGGACCTGCGGACGGTGCACGTGGCGCTGCTGACCGCCGGGATCGCGGGAGCGGCCGGAGCCCTGCTCGCGATGGCTAGCACTCCCGCGACGGGTGCGGCCGTCGTGACTGCGGTCGGGTTGCTCGTGTCGCCGTGGCTGCCCCGGCTCGCGGCCGGCCAGGCGGGTCTGCCTGGTCCGATGGTGCCCCGGCCGTCCACCGAGACGCCGGTCGACGAGCCGCTGCCGAACCCGGCCGAGATCGCCCGGCTGGTCCGGCGCAGCGACCGGCTGCTGACCGGGCTGCTGTGGGGGTTCGCGGCGGCGGTGATCGGCGGCGCGGCGATCCTGGCGACTCGGGACGACCTGTCGGCGCGGCTGCTCGCCGGGGCGGCCGTCGTGGTGATCGCGCTGCGGGCGCGGGCGTTCGCCGCCGTACGCCATCGGCTGCCCCTGCTGCTGGGCGCGGCCACGGGGACAGCTGTCCTGGCCTGGCTGCTGTGGCACGGCGTGCTCGCCGAGACGCGTACGCGCATCGTGGCGCCGGTGCTGATCGGGCTGCTGCTGGGGGCGGCCGGGGCGGTCGGGCTCGCCCGGACGGTCGCCCGGAAGCCCGCCCCGCCGGGGGTGAGCCGGCTGGGCGACATCGCCGAGACCGTGCTGATCATCGCCGGTGCGGTGCTCGCCGCCGCGGTGGCCGGAGTCTTCGGGTTCGCGCGAGGCATCGGTGGCTGACCGTACGCCGGACCGCCTGGTGAACGTCCAGGCTGAGCGGAGGCCGGCATGCTGACCCGCCGCGATCAGATCCACGCCCGGCAGTTCCTGCGCAAGCGCCTGCACACCGCGCTGACCGCGCAGAAGCCGGATCCGCTGGAGTGGTCGGGGACACGGCTGCCCGGGGTGACCTTGGCGGCGGTCATGATCCTGGTCATCTGCGTCGCGGCCGTCGGCGTCTACGGACTGCTCAACCCGCTCGGCGCGAAGAGCTGGACGAGCTGCGACCGGATCATCGTCGAGAAGGAGACCGGGGCGGCGTACGTGTGTGACGGGGTGAGGCTCTATCCCACGGCGAACTTCACCTCCGCGGCCCTGCTGCGAGGTGTGCAGGACCCAGTCCGGGTCGCCCGCGCCTCGCTGACCTGGCCACGTGGGGCAGCGGTCGGCATCATCGACGCCCCGCCGACCCTGCCCGCCGCGGCCGACCTGCTCGCCGGGGCCTGGTCGTTCTGCGCCGCCGCCGACGGTGCCGCGACGCGATCGGTCCTGCTGCCGGGGACGGTGGTCGCCGGGGACGATCTCGGCGACAGCGCGGTCGTGGTGACCGACGGCACGGCGTACCACTTGATCTTCGGCGGGCAGCGGCACGAGTTGCGTGACCCCGACGTGGTTCGGAGCGCGCTGGCGGTGGACGCCACGGATGTGGTGCGGGTCGGTGCGGCCTGGCTGGCGACGCTGCCGGCGGGGCCGGCGCTGACGAAGATCGTGATCGACGGGCGGGGCGGCGCGGTCGCGAGCCTGGCCGGTGTGAAGGTCGGGCAGCTGTTCGTCGCGACCGACGGCACGGCGGCGCAGCGCTTCGTGGCTCGGCGCGGCGGGCTGCAGCCGATCAGCGCGGTGCAGGAGACGCTGATCCGGGCCACTGCCGGGGACACCACGCCGTCGCGCCCGATCGATCAGGTGCAGCTGGCGGGCGTGCCCAAGGTGGCGGCGATGGACGTGCCGAATCTCGGGGACGGCTCGGTGCCGCCGATGATCCCGGCAGCCCGGTCTGGCGGGGTGGTCTGCCAGATCGTCGCCGACGCCACCGACGCGCGGGCGATCGTGGTGGGCGCGCAGGTGCCGGACTCGGGGGTGGCGACGGTGGGCGACGGCGTGGCCGCCTCGGGGACGTTGCTCGCGGACGAGGTCGCGATGGAACCGGGCCGAGGCGTGCTGGTGATGGCCTTGGCCAGCCCGCAGGCGACGGCCGGGCCGGTCTACCTGGTCACCGAGACGGGCCGCCGCTACGCGGTGGACTCGGCCGACGCGCTGACCCTGCTCGGGTACGCCGGCGCGGGAGTGGTGCGGCGGCCGAGCACGCTGGTCGACCGGCTGCCGCAGGGGCCGGTGTTGTCCAAGATGGAACTGGCGATCGCCGCTCCGTGACGGCTATGATCGGGCCCAACTGGTTCCCGGCGGAGCTGGCCACAATGGAGGATCGTCATGATCCCTCACGAGAACGCGTCTGCGGCACAGATCGCGGAGACGACCATCGCCACCTCGAAAGAGGTGATGACTGACGCTGCCCAGACCTTGGTCGGCGAGCCGGGAGCGTACGGCGGGATGGGCGGCGAGTTCGCCGTCTTCGAGTCCGCCGCCGTGAACGGCGCGGTGGCCGACGCCTCGGCGAACGTGCCCGCCGGGAATCCGAAGATCCTGGAGAGCCTGTTCTTCGGCCAGTCCGCCAAGACGCAGACCGCGGCGTTGTCCGCGCTGGCCGACGACGTCCTGCACGGCGTGTACGCACTCGGGAACTCGGTCGGCGTCTCGGCCGACACCTACGACGAGGCCGATCGGGGCGCCGACCACACCATGGACGGCGTCGAGACGTCCCTGACGACCACGGCCCGGGACGGGCTCTTTCCGTGAGTCCGCCCAACGGGGGGCGGGACTACTTCGGGTTCGACGAGACGACAGCTGCGCAGCAGCTCGAGGTGCCGGATCAGCAGACGACGGACTGGGACGGCATCGAAAGCTTCGAGGTCATGGTCGACATGATCCTCAGCGAGGACCCGAACGGTCCCCGGCGGCTGGCCGACGCGTACGGGCGGGTGCTGAGTCAGTTCTCGCGGCACGTGGAGATCGTCGACGGCCGGGCCCGATACGTCCGCGAGGCCTGGAACTCCGGCCTGGCCCAGGAGCGCTACTTCTGGTTCGCCGGGGCGCACTCGTTCGCCCTCGACACCTGGATCGACGGGCTCCAGACGCGGATCGAGGTCCTGGAGAAGCTGGCCGCCGACGTGCAGGAGGCACGCGACCGGGCGGAGGAACTGCTCGCCGCGTTCCGCAAGGAGCTGAAGGAAGCGCTGCAGAAGATCAAGGCCGACACCAAGGCCGAATACGAGCAGCAGGCCGCCGAGATCTACGCCCGGCTCAACAAGAAGTACGCCAAGAAGATCCGGCCGGTCGGCAAGAAACTGTCGGCCGATCTGATCACCGGATCCCGGTGGCTGGGCGATCCCGGCACGGTGCCGCCCCGCTATCGGGGCGCGGACGCGGCCAAGCCGTGGCGGGCGTACTCGCCGGAGCAGCTCGGCAGTCGATCGCCGACCGACTCGCAACCCCCAGGGCTGATCGAGCCGCTCGCCGAACTGCCGCAAGGCCCGGTCGTCGACCCGGCGCCCGACCTGTTGTCCGCGGCGGACTTCCGGGGGCTGAACGGGCTGCCGACGGGCTGGGCCCCGGCCGATCAGACCAGCCTGCTGCCGACCGCGTACCAGCCGACGCTGACGGGGCTGCCGTCCGCGTACGGTCCACAGCAGACGCTGCTCGGGCGGCTTCCGGCCGGGCCGATCCTGGCCGCTCCGCCGCAGGTGCCCGCGCTCAGCAGCCGGCGTACGCCGCCGCAGCTCGCCCGCCCGGTGATCGCGCGGCGGGCTGCGACGGAGGCGCTGGAACGCAAGCTGGCCGCGCTGGAGGGACGGTTCGCGCCGGCTCCGTTGACGCCACCGGCGACGGCGGACATCGCGGCACTGTCGGCCCGGGGCGGCCTGGAACAGGTGCTCACCGCCGGACCGGCGGCGGCGGTGTCCACCCCGGCCCCGGCGATGACCCCGCAGGCGGCAATGAGTGTCCAGCAGACGCTGACCGGCCGGGGCGTGCCGGTGTCGGCGTCCGTGGTCGCCGCCGCGGCCCGGGCCGGGCCGATCCCGCTCGGCGAGCGGCGACGGGTCGTCGGCGTACCACCACCCGAGCCCGCGTCGCCCCGATCGACGGCACTGGCCGCCACCCCGGAAACCGAACCGGAACGCGGCCGGACGCCGCCGACTCTGGCCCAACGACTCGCCGCCGGTTGAGGCGGCACCCGCAAGGTAAGCAAGCCACCCAAGAGAAAGGCAGCGGCAGATGTCTGGTGACATCGTCAAAGTTCATTTCAACGACATGCAGGACGCCGCCCAGTTCGCGGCCAAGACCAAGCAGGAACTCGACGACCTGGCCGCGCAGATCCTCAAGCGGCTGACCATCGACTGGCAGGGCCTGTCCGGCGACACCTTCGCCAACGAGCGCACCAAGTTCATCAATGCGATGCACCACATCGACGCCGCGCTCGGCGGCCTGGCCGATCTGATCAACAACCAGATCTCCAGCGACCTCAAGGGCACCGACGGCAGCACCGTCGGCGTCCTCGACGGCGTCGCCTCCGTGCCGTCGGGCATGGCCGGCTCGTCGTTCAGCTACGTCAGCGCCGGCCTCACCAACTCCTAAGGAGACGACCATGACGAACAACGTGCTCAACGTGCCCATCGCGGAGCTGATCGCGGCGTCGAACCAGTTCCAGGCGATGCTCGACGAGATGCGTGGCCGGCTGTCCGGGCTGGAGGACTTCATGGCCGACCGGATCAAGACCTGGGACGGCGCGTCCAAGACCGCGTACGCGCAGCTCCAGACCGAGTGGCAGGCCGGTGCGCAGCAGCTGCACGGGGTCGGTCAGGACTTCGCCGGGGCGATCCTGCACTCCGGGCAGAAGTTCACCCAAGCCGAGGAACGCAACCTGGAGGCCATCGCGCGTACGCGCAGCTCGTTCAGCTGAGCCGGTCGGGGCGGCGTCGGCGCATGACCGGCGCCGCCGCGCCGAGCACCGCGAACACGACGAGGAGGACGCCGACGCCACCGGCCCAGGCGAGCGCCCGGCGCCACCCGTCCGGCCACTGGGGCTGCGGCGGAGCGTGGCCGAGGGCCGCCGGGGCGGGGGTCCAGTACGGACTCGCCCCGGTGGTGGCGGCTTCCTCGGTCAACGCTCGATAGGGATTGACCGTGCCGAAGCCGTACGCGGCGCTGTGACCACCGCCGAAGCCGCCGTCGGCCGTCGCCGTCAACCGCTGCGCGACCTGCGCGGCTGTCCAGTTCGGACGGTACGCCCGCAGCAACGCGGCCGCGCCGCCCACGACGGCCGCGGCGACCGGCGTACCGGACAGGGTGAGGTGCCCGGACCGGCGTGCCGCCGCGACGACGTTCTCGGCCGGTGCCACGAGATCGACTTTGGAATTGACTGCCGAACCGGACAGGAGCAGCCCGCCCGTGCCGATCGCGCCAACGCCCATGACTCCGTCGTACGCCGCCGGGAACGTCAGCTTCGGCAGGTTGTCGCCGACCGCCGCCACGACCAGGACGTCCTTGCGGACGGCGTCGGCCACGGCGGCTCGTATGCCGGCGTCGTCGCTGCTCAAGGCGTACCCGATGATGATCACGCGGGCCTTGAGCGCCACCGCCTGGCGGACTCCGGCGGCGAGCCGGGCCGGGGTCACCGGGCGTTCGGCGCTGGGGGGCGCGTCGGTGACGCGGATCGGGACGAGGGTCGCGGCGGGAGCGACACCGACGAGACTGGAGCCGCTCTTGGCCCGCGCGGCCACGATGCTCGCGAGGGCGGTGCCGTGACCGTTGCAGTCGAAGCGCGCGCCGGGCTTGTTCGTGGTGACGTCCCAGCCGGTGGCGACCGCAGCGCCGAGTTGGGGATGGCTGGCGTCGATGCCGGTGCCGACGATCGCGACGCGTACGCCGCCGCCGGTGGAGAACGCGTGGGCGCGGCCGAGATCGAGCCAGCGCTGCTCCCAGGACGGGGCGCTGACGACGGGACCGGGGCTCGGCGGCGCCTGGTAGCCGCACGGCCCCGCAGCGGTCGCGGGATCGGCGGCGAAGACCGGAATCGCCAGCAGAACGGCCGGAACGAGCAGTCGCCGCAAGACCATCTATCTACAATAGACTTCTGGGACCGCCGGGGAGGGCCCCGCCGTGGCCGTTGAGCCGCCGTCAGACGGATTCCTGCGCTGGGTCTGGGACCTGGTCTGCCTGGTCGGCGGCGGGTCCACCTGGCCGCGGACCAATGAGGACGCGCTCCGCGCCTACGGGAAGGCTCGGCAAGACCTGGCCGACCTGCTGGAGCGCTCCGGACACCAGTTCTCGGGCTCGGTCAGCGACATCGAGGCGCTGTGGCGCGGCGCGTCCGGCGAGGAGTTCGTCCGGCGGTGGCGCTACAAGCTCGACGTCGTGGTACCCGACATCGTCCAGCGGCACCGGTCCGTCGCCGAGCAGATGGATAAGGCCGCGCTGGCGGTCGGCGCGGAGAAGCTGTCGCTGCTCCTCTGTGTCCTGTGGTGCGCGGTCGAACTGATGATCATCCTGATCTCGGCGATCTTCACCGGCGGCGTCAGCTCACTGGCCGGCGCCGGGCCGATCGCCGTGGCGCGAGCCATCGGGGCCCGCCTGTTCGAGACGCTCATGCGCGACCTGGCCGGCATCCGAGGCATCGTGAAGGAGATCCTGGAAGAGGCGGTCCAGGAGGTCATCCCCGACTTCCTCGCCCAGGGCATCCAGAACGTCAACGGCACCCGGCAAGGCTTCGACTGGCGCAGCCTCGGCCTCTCGGCCCTCGGCGGCGGCGTGGGCGGACTCGTCGGACGCGGCCTGAACCGGCCGTTCAGCCCGCTGTTCCACTGGGCGGCCACCCGAGGCCCGGTCGCCGACCGGATGCGCGACTGGAGCGTCTCCCGCTGGGTCGCCGAAAGCGGCGTACGCGGACTGCACTTCCAGACCGTCAACCAGGTCACGAACTACGCCGTCAACGGGGCGGTCAACGGCGACTGGTCGGTGGACCTCTCGCTGTCCGGGCTGACCCGGTTCGGCGTCGGGGCCCTGACCGGCGGGCCACGGATGCTCATCGGGAACGCCGCGCACGGGGTGTACGGGCGGATCGCGGAATCCGCTCCGCTGGCGTCCGCGCCTGTTGTGCCTGCGCCCTCCGCGCCTGTTGCGGCTGCGCCTGTTGTCGCTGCCCCGGCCGTGCCTGCGGCGTCGGCGCCGGTTGCGTCCGGGCCCGTCTCGGCCGGGTCGCCGTCGGCCGGGCCGACCACGGCGAGCACCGGTGTTCCGGCTCCCGGAGCCGTTCCGTCAGGGACGGTGGGTGCTGGGACGTCGGCCGGGCGGGGTGCGACGCCGCTGGGCACGACGACACCGGGGACGTCGGCGACGCTGGGTACCACCGGTTCGAGTACGACCGCCCCGGGTGCCGGTTCCTCGATCGGCGCTAGTGCGGCAGGACCCAGCTCGGCGGCTGGCCCGGGTTCGACAACCGGTGGTCCAGTGTCGACGGCGACTGGTCCGAGTCCCACAGCGGCTGGCCCGGCATCGGCGGCAGCGGGGGCAACGCAACCGACGGCTAGTCCATCGGCTGTGGCGAGCCCGGGCTCGACTGCGGCTGCACCCACGGGCGGAACAGGCGTTTCTTCGGGAGCCGGCTCAGCTGCGGGGTCGAGCGCGGCAGCCACTGGAACGGCCGGGCCGCGTGCGGCGGGGCCGGGCGTGGCGGAGCCGGGCGCGGTGACGCCGGGTTCGCCGGTTCCCGGGGCGGCATCGGGCCCGAGCGCGGTGGGCGCAAGCCCGGCTGGCACGGGCGCTGCGCCGAAGATGGGTGGGACGAGCGCGGGCCCGGCCACGGCGGCTCCGGGACCGGACGGGTCAGCGAGCGCGGTGGTACGGGGGCTGCGCGAGCAGGGGCCTAGTGCCGATCGTGTTACCCGGGAGAACGTCCCCTCGCAGGGGCAGGAACCCCGTGCCACCTCGGAAAACGCGGCGAGCCCGACTACGGCCACGAGCCCGAGCGCGAGCCCGACCGCGGATCCGACCGCGGATCCGAGCCCGATTCCGACCACGGCGCCGAGCGCAAACCCAAGTCCGACCCCGACCCCGACCCCGACGCCGGCTCCGAACCCGGCGACGAGTCCGAGCCAGGGGGCGACGCCGGTGGAGGCGGAGGTGCGTGCGGAGGCTGGCGCGCCGCACGAATCAGGTTCGGCGCTGCGGTTGGGGGACGGCGTACCGGTGCAGGATGTGCGGACGGCCGACGAAGCTCCGGCGAGTCCGGCCGACGAGCAGTATCTGCGGCAGGCGCTGCCTCGGGACGACGCCGGGCGGCCACAGCGGTATCCGGATCCGCTCGGGGTCTGGGTCGGATATGTCAACGACGGCGGCCCGACAGTCACCGGCCGGTCGCTGAACTGCGACGACGCGGGCAACTCCGGTCTGTCCACGTGGTACGGACGCCCGGTGGTCGCCGCGGTGAACTCCGGCCGTGCCGGTATCCCCGTCGGGCGGACCGAGGCCTGGGCGGGGTCGGCGTACGCGCCGATGACGGGGTTGGCCGAGGTCGAGGCCCGGTTGGCGGCGGTCGCCGACGAGCACGGGGTCGTCACCGGACCGGCCGCCGCCGTCCTGGTACGCCCGGCCGGCAGCGCGGTTGCTCACCGATACAACGTGTACCTGCACGAGGGCCGTCCCTACTACGCCGATCATCAGAACGCGGCGACCGGATCGGTGGAGCGCCCGGCGATTCCGCCCGGCGCGGAGATCCATGCGATCGTGCTCGACCACCAGGGGCGGGCCGCGGCCGCACCCGCACGCAGTGAGCTGACCTACGTGCTGGCGGCGGGCTGGAGTTCGGGTACCGATGACCTGCGTATCCGGGTCGATCAGCTGATCCGGGCGAGCGGGTCGCCGCCGGCGGATCTGCTCGACGACATCGAGTCCTCCTTGACCGAGCTGGGTCTTCGGCCGGGGGAGACCCCGGTCCGCTGGGCGCGGTTGCTCCGGTCGCCGACGGGGTCGGCCGAGGTCGACGCGTTCCTCCGGTTGCTGCAACGGTCGGGTTGGCGGTCGGCGTACGAGCGGGCGGTGGTCACTCCCGATCAGGTGGCGACCGATCTCACCGGCGATCCGGCGTCGGTCGCGCGGACGATCGCGCTCGCCTCGACGTTCGCCGACGATCCGGCGCCGGGCTATCCGCAGCGGACGGACGCCGAGGCGGTTCAGCTCGTCGAGGATCTCGTCACCACGGCGTTCGGTGCGACGACTCGGCTCACCGGAGCCGACCTGGTCGTCGAGTTCGACGCCGACACCACTCGGTCAGTCGTTGTCGAGTACGCCGTCCTCCCGAAGCAGAGCCTGGCGCGTCTGGAGGAGAACGCGGGCCGTTTCCGGATCGCGGTCGCGCACGACGCCGATCTTCGTGACCCGGTCACGAGTGCCGCCCTGGCCGGGGAGTTGGCCAAGGTGCGGCTCGGCAGTGAGCACTTCCACCCCGACAACCCCGGTACGCATGACAGCTACCTGGAAGTGCTTCAGGCGTACAGCTATGTCGGTGTCTCGGACGTGGCGCAGACCTTGCGCGCGAATCGCGAGCCTGGCGCGACCGGGTTCCGCAGTGTCCGGGACGCGGCGGCGCGGCTGGTGGAGCGGGATCGCGCGGAGGCCGTGCGGGTGCGGCGTCGGCTGGAGTCGGCGGTTTCCCGGCTGCCCGCCGCTGCGGCCGCACTGGCTCGCTTGTACGCGGCCGAGTCAGCATCCGGATATCAGCCGGGGGAGCGGCTTTCCGCGCTGCTGTCGAACGGTTCGGCATCGATTACGGTGGCGACGCTGCTGGCCGCGGACGAGGATCTGACCGCTCGGGGTCAGGATCCGGATGAGCTGCTCGACGTGGTGGACGCCGCTCGGGTGCTGCGCTCGGCGTCGGAACGGTCGCTTGCCGAAAGTGGACGGAGCGATGTCGACGGTGCGACGCACAGGTTCGAGTCCGCGTTCGTCACGGTGGCCGGTCAGGCGCGCACGGGCGTCGAAACGGTGGTCGCCGACGAGCCGAGGGACGTGACGCTGCCCCGGTTGAGCGGTTCGGCCGACCGGCTGGACGCGTCGCTGCGCGCCGCTCTTCAGGCAGCCGGCCCCCAGTTGCGGTTCGGCACCGCGACCCGGGAGGCGGCGATGCTGGCTCGCTGGGGTCCGGCGCTGCACGCACTCGGTGGCGGCGGCGCTCGGCCTGACCCAGCCGATCTCGTGGCGGCCGCCCGTGGCGTCGTCGGCCAGACGATCGGTCGCCCGGATCAGGTGTATCTGCGAGACAACAGCGGCGGCGACGCTCATGTGCTGTTCCAGCGCCGGTTCGTGGATGCCTCGGGCACCGATCAAGTGGTGGAGGTCGTGGTCCAGGTGGTTCGCGACCTGGACCAGCGGGCCGCGTATGTCGACGACGTCACGATCGCGCCCGTGCCGCGCCAAGACTTCGGCCGGCCGATGGCGGGACCGGTGCCGCGTCAGGTCTCCGTCGTCGGTCACCGCGTCGGCCGGAACGAGGCCCTGCCCGGCGGACGCCACGCGATTCCGGCGAAGCAGCGGTCGGCGGCGGCCACGGCTGGACTGCTGCAAGCGGTCGTCGATCTCGGCGGGACGGCGACCACGCGTCCAGACGGCACGGTCACGGTGAACCTGCCCGCGCGCACCGAGCCGCTCGACCTCCGCGTCCGGGTCGCCCGTACGCGCGGCGGGGCGGCAGCCGAAGTGCGCCCGCCCCGGCCCGGCGGAACGGCGTGGGAGATCCGGCTCGACCCTCGGCGGCTCGACCGGCAGAGTCTGCGGCTGGATCTGGCCGAAGCCGTCGGCGCGGTGCAGGCGACCTCGCTGGCCCACCGCGGTGAGCGGAATGTCAGCCTGCTCGCGCGGTCGGCTCGGCTGGCCGCGATCGGCGCCGCGCTCGCCACGCCCGCGGCTACTCCTGGCGTTCCGCAGCCGGTACGCGCACGGGTGACCGCCGAGTCGCACGCTCTGATCGAGGAACTGGGGCTGCGCGGCGACCAGCCGGCCTTCGAGCAGCGCTTGGCGGTTGTGCAGCGGTTGCTCACGGAGGCGCTCGGCCCGTCAGCCGCGGCTGCCGCACAGGCTGTGGTGGCCAGGTTCGGCTCGCCCGTCGCCGAGATCACCGACTACTTCCAGCGCCTGGCGGCCGACGGAGCTCGGGCGGCCGAGCAGCGCCGCGTCACCGCCGAAGCGGTCACCGACATCCTGCTCGACCGGCATTCGCCGGGCCTGGTGACGGACATGCCGTCGATTCCCGAGATCACCGCGACCGGACCGGAGCTGACCGGCCCAGCGCTGGTCCAGCACATCGCCAAGGCCCTGCCCGCGATGCTCACGGGACGGGGCGCGACCGTGGCCGCCGTACGCCAGGACGCGGGTGGAGTCACGGCAACCGTGAACCACGCCGGGCTGACCAGCCCGGTGACGATTCAGACGAGGACCGGGACGCTGCCGTCGGAGACGTCCGCGCATCTGCGGATCGACCAAGCAGAGCGGATCGTCACCGTCACGCTGCCCGCCTCGATCAAGCCGGAACCGGCGTCCTTGGCGCTGGCCGGGGCGGTGGCCCAAGGCCTGGAGACGGTCAGCCGGGTCGACCATGCGCGGCCGACCCGTCCGGCGGACCTGCTCGGTCAGCATCAGCTGACCCGGCGGCTCCGGTCCGAACTAGACGGAGTCAGCCCGGCCGACGTCGGGCTCGCCGCGCAGATCGAATGGCAGGCCGAACATCTGACGGATCCGCTCGCGCTACGCAACCTGCTGACCCTGCTGGACCGGGCGGGCGCTCAGGCCAACCGGCCGCAGGCCGGCCTGCGCCGCCAGATCCTGGCCAAGCTCGTCCGTCCGGCGGTGGCGCAACGGCTGGACGATCTGCTGCGGTTCTCGCCGGTCATCGAGTCTGCCGTGCAGTCCGTGACGGCCGGCGGCCCTCGGCATACGGCGGCTCGTGGCCGGCGGCGTTTCACCGTCCAGCTGCCGGTCGGCTTCGAGTCCGCGGGGTCGCTGACCGCGCCTCCGCATCAGCCGTTGCATCCAGGCGTACGCCGGTTGGCCGGTCGCCGGGCCGACTGGCTGGAACGCCGGATCGCCTCCGCCCGTTTCCGGATCGATCGCCTCGGGACCGACGTCGTCGCGCGTACGCCGAGCCGGGCGCTCGCCGTAGCACTGCGGACCCTGATGTGGGCGCCCAAGTTCGTCACGAAGCGGTCGCTCGCGTTGCTGACGGGCAAACTGCGGTACCAGCGGATGTGGCGGGTCAGCGCGTTGTCGACCAAGACCGGCGTCACCGTCGTACGCCTTCCGGACGGCAGTCATCGTGTCGTGCCCTACACGACGACGTCGACGAGCCGGGCCGTCAATCGTCTCGGCGGCGTCCGGTTCTCGACCTTCACCCCCTGGAAGGAGAACAACACCGGACCCTACGGGCCGGCCGGGCCGCCGCCGATGTGGCTGTTCCCGCTGTCCGGTCACCTCGGCCTGGACGCCCTGAACGCGATCGCGGGCTTCCTTACCAACACCTTGCCGCTGATGAGGTTCTCCGTGAAGGACAGCAGCGGCATCGGCACCCCGCTGCCGTTCGGCAACACCGATGCCGAGACCGGCCGCACCACCGTGCGGGCGGTCAGTCTTCGCGACGGCGTGCTGAGTGGTCAGACTGATCCGGCGTATGAGGCGGCCCGGCGGCACAGCTTCACGTTCTACACCTTCACCGGCACGTTCATCGACTTCCAGATCGGGCCGCCGGGACGGCCGATCACCTCGTTCTACCTGTGGATCGGCGGTCAGGGATCGCCGATCTCGACGAGCCAGGACCACGACGCGATGATGGCCCGGATCCAGGAGATCGGCGAGGACTACCGGCGTACGGTCGCCGACGGCCATCCGCTCCGGGCGATGTGGAACCTACGCCGGGCACTGTGGGGCTATATGAAGGGCTTCCAGAGCGCCGACTGGGCGGTCCAGCCACTCGTCTTCGAGGTGGGCTACTCCCACCGCTACACGCCCTGGCTGGACGGGCCGGACCGGCTCGGCTGGGACGTCTCGCGGACGCACGACGACCCGGCCACGCCGGCCCACGAGTACGCCGACAACTGGCACGATCCGTTCACCCAGGGCAACGACCGGGCCGGGCTGCAAACCAACCCCAACGCCTCGGTCGCGGTCGGCTCGTTCAGCCTCAAGCCGTTCCTGCGCTTGCTGACCGCCCCGTTCCGGCCACGCCGGACCTGGCGACAGCTGAGGTCCACCACGACGGTGAGCTGGCTGACCCGTGAGAGCGTCGCCGATCATCTCGACCTGCCCGCCGTCGCTCCGATGCTGCGGCCGGACGGCACCGCGCGGCCGGCTGATCTGACGCTGCCCGACCAGATCCGCCGGGACCTCGCCGACCGGCATCAGAAGCTTCGGGCCCAGACCCGGCGGACGGTGGCCGAGGCTGCCGAGCTGGACGCGCTGGAGCGGCTACGCCAGTCCGCTCCCGGCCTCTGGTCCCGCAGCGGCAAGCTGTCCAATCAGGAGGTCGTCGCGCTGGGGGTCGGGTTGCCCCGGACGGCGGAGACGATCGAGCACTATGCCTCGCTGGCCGGAGTGGACTTCGGCGGTGTGCCGGTGGAGGTGGCCGAGGCGCCGGACGACCTCGCGTACCTGGACTACATGGGCGCGGTCGCGCGGACCGACGTCTTCGGCGTCCAGCTCGGCCCGGCGGCGTTCCAGGACGAGGAGACCCTCGTGCGTACGCTGGGCCACGAGAGCGTCCATGTGCGGCAGTTCCGCGACGGTCGCGTCACCTCGCTGACCGGGCCGCTGGAGGACGAGGCATACGGGGCTGAGGACGGATTCCTGGAGACGTGGCGGCGAAGCACCGGTCAGGCGACGTCCAGATAGGCCGCGCCGGCTTGGAACAGTTCGCGTCCGTGCAGGAGAAAGTGGGCCAGGACGTGCTCCGGCGCGTCGGGGCGCAGCCGGCGGCACAACGTCCACAGTGTTCTCGTCGCGCCCGACCAGCGCCAGAGGTCGCGCAACAAGGGGTCCACCAGCGCTGTCGCGGTTCCGCCGAGGCCGATGGCGAAGCGGGGTTCGGCCTCGCCCAGCGGATGTCCGATGGCGCTCAACTGTGGCCGCAGCCGATGCCGGTCAGCGAAGGCCACACTGGACTCGATGCCGACGACGACGATCAGTCCCCGCGCTTTGAGCAACGGCTCGGCCGGGTCGTGCTCGGTGCCGCTCGTGGCGGCCCATGCGGCGATCTCGGTGGCGTTCAGCACTATCGTCTGCGATCCGACGCGTACGTGGTGACCGCCGTCCATCGTCTCGCCCGCCGGGTGTTCACCCAGGTAATGGCCGATCGGCCAGACCGTCGTCGTCATATCACCCGGTCCAGGTAGGCCGCTCCGGCGGCCATCAGCGGACGCAGCCCGTCGAGCAGGCCTGGTAGGAGAGTCGCGGGTTCGACCGACGTCTCGGCCGCCAGCCGCAGGCAGACCGACCAGAGGTCCGGCTCGGCGGGAGCCGCGGCCCACACCGCGAACATCGGCCCGGACACCGACACCATGGGCGTACCCGGCAGGCCCAGCACGAATCGGTCGCCGTCCGCGCCGAGGGCCATGACCAGCGGCTCCAGACGGTGCCGGTGCGCGAAGCCGATCTCGTCGTCCGGCTCGACTCTCGCCGCCAGACCCTCGCTCAGCAGCGCGTCCAGCTCCGCGCCGGTCCAGCCTTCTTCCCCTGGTACGCCGTGCGCCCGAGCCCACAATGTGAAGAGGCCGGCGTCCACTTCGATCATCCGATCGCCGACCCGGATCGGGTAGCGGGTGGCCGGGTCGTCCGGCGGGCCGGAGACGCCACAGAATTGCCCGATCGGCAGCAGCAGCAATGCCTGAGCCGTCGTCATCCACTGTAGAATACACAGCCATGAGCATCAGCGAGGAGATGCTGGAGTCGATGCGGGCTCAGGCCCGGCGGCTCGACGACCGGCTCTCGCAGATGTCGGGGGCGCTCGACGGGCTACAGGAGCGGATCCAGGCGGTCGAGGTGACCGCGGAGTCCCGCGACGGGCTGGTCCGAGCCACCGTCGGCAGCGACGGTCACCTGCGTGACCTGGTGCTGGACGCGCGGATCTATCACACCGCGGATTCGGCCAAGCTGGCCCGGACCATTGTCGAGACGACCGAGGTGGCGTCGCGGGAGGCGCGTGAGCGGGTCAAGGAGATCTGCGCGCCCTACGTGGATGGTGAGACGCTCGACGACTACGCGTCCGGCGACTTCGACGCCGCGATGCGGCGCTTCCGGCAGCGGATGCCGTTCCTCGCGGAGTGAATCTGGAGATGTGGGGGAGTGACCGATGACTGATCCGACCACCGTCAAGCTGCCCGGCGCGGACGCCGCAGTGGCGGCCTTCACCGCCCAGGTCGCCGGGGCAGGCGCCGAAGCTGCGGCGTACATCGCCCAGGCGGCCGCCGCGGCCGCGAACATCGGCGACGCCGACCCGCCGGTGCTCGAACTGGTGGAGACGGCCGCGGAAGCCGATAGCCGGATCATGGAGATGCTCGACGCCGACCGCGTACTCGCCGACACGGGTCCGGTGGCCACCGATGAACTCAACACGACCGACGCGCAGGTCAGCAGCCGGCTGACGATCCACTAGCCCCGGCCGGCTCAGCCGACGGCGGCCTCTTCGCGCTGATGCTGGACGTGTTCCTCGATGGTCGCCATGAGGCCGGCCAGGCTCAGCGGCCGCAGCATGGTGACCGCGCCGGACAGCTGCTCGGTGACGGCGTCGGCCGCGTCGGGCATCGGCGCGATGACGATCGTCATCGAGGACTTGGGCAGCAGCCGCCGGATCGCCGCCTCCTGGCCGGGGATCAGGTCGGCCTCGGCGACGAGCACGTCCGGCTGGGTGGACAGCATGCTGCGCAGCTTCGCGGGGTTGCTCGTGGAGATCGTCTCGTAGCCGGCGTTGCGCAGGATCCGGCGCAACGTGACCAGCAGCCGCCGATTGCGTTCGGCGATCAGGACGCGGGGCGCCTCAGTCGTGGGATGCATGGCCGATCAAGCCTCCGGTCGGGATGGACGGCAGTGGACTCATGCGGGAATACGTACCGACGGCTCCCTCGGATCACGGCAGGTTCATGCCAAGTCGCCGCCGGCTCACTCGGGAAGATCAATGCGGGCGACGGCGCCGCCCCCGGGATCGGTGGCCACGCTCAGCCGGCCGCGATGCAGGCGTACCGCCCAGTCGGCGATGCTCAGGCCCAGCCCGGAGCTGCCCGGGGCGGTGCTGGTGAACCGGTCGAACGCGGGCGCGCCGGAGGTCAGGCCCGGGCCGTGATCGCGGATGACGACCTCACCTTCGCGTACGCGGACCAGCACGTCCGCGCCGTGCCCGTCGACGGCACCGTGGCGTACCGCGTTCTCGACGAGATTGCGCACCGCCATGCGCAGGATGGCCGGGTCGCCGTGGCTGACGACGGCCTCCACGTCGAGATCGACGGACCGCGCGCCGGCTGCAGTGTCCTCGACGACCTCGGCGACGAGCTGGTCGAGCCGGAACTTCTCCAGGCGCAGCTCGCGCGTTCCGGCGATCATGCGCGCCCGGGTGAGCAGGGTCTCGACCGAGTTGGTCATGCGGTCGGCGGAGCGGATGACCTTGCGCAGCGCGCCGGATTGATGGTCGGCGTCGACGAGGGCGGCCTCGGCGGTGACCCGGATCGTCGTCAGCGGCGTACGCAGTTCGTGGGCGGCGTCGGCGAGGAAGCGTTCCTGCTGGTCGAGGGCGGCTCCGGCGATGCGGGTGCTGCGCCGCGCCAGCAGGTACGCCCCAGCGCTGGCGAGCAGCACGAAGCCGATGCCGCCGCCGATGAGGGTCAGCGCGAGCCGGGTGTGGGCGGCCTCGGAGTCCTGCGCGTCGATGGTGACGACGACCGATCCGGTCGGCCGGCCCGCGCTCTCGACGGCGAAGGCGACCGCGAGCAGCTGCTGGGTGGTGCCGTCGGTCGCGGTCGCCTTGGCGACCACGCTCTGGTTGCCGGAGATGCTCGACCACGCGGCCGGTTCGAGGCGGCGCAGCGGCACGAGCTGGGTGCGGCCGGGCCGGGCCAGCGCCGGGCCGAGCGCGTCGCCGCGGCGTTCGAAGACGTAGACGCCGGTGGCCCGGTCGCCGATCGCGTCGGCCACGCCGGTCAGCCGCAGTGTTCCGGCCTCGCGGTAGATCAGGGAGAGCACGGCGCTGCTCGTGATCCGCAGATCGGCCAGCAACGCCTGCTCACGCTGGTGGCCGTCGACCTGGATACCGGCGAACGCCATGCCGGTGACGCCGGTCAGCGTGATCGCGGTGAACACGGCGATCAGCCGGATACGCAGCGAGCGCAGCCGGTCGGCTGTGGTCAGCCGACGGCGGCCGCTATTCATCGCCGATCCGATATCCGGACCCGCGCACGGTGTGGATGAGGATGGGTGGGCCGAGCTTGCGCCGCAGCTGGGTGATCACTACATCCACCACATTGGACAGCGGATCGGCCAGCTCGTCCCAGCAGTGTTCGCGAAGGTCGGCTCGGGTGACGGTGGCGGGTGCGCGGCTCATCAGCTGCTCCAGGACCGCGAACTCCTTCGGCGTGAGTAGTTGCAGCACGCCGGCTCGGCGTACTTCATGACGGGCGCAGTCCAGCTCCAGATCGGACACGCGCAGTACGGGCGGCAGCATCGCGGTGCTGCGCCGGCACAGCGCCCGCACCCGCATCACGAGTTCGGCGGCGGCGAACGGCTTGGCCAGGTAGTCGTCGGCCCCGGCCTCGAAGCCGCGTACCCGTTCCTCGATCTCGCTCAGCGCGGTGAGCATCAGCGCCGGCACCCGGATGCCGCGCTCGCGCAGGCGGTGCAGGTGCCGGGCGGAGTCGCCGTCTGGCAACATTCTGTCCAGCACCACGCAGTCGTACGCGTTGACGCTGAGCGCCAGGTCCGCCTGTGGCCAGTCGCCGGCGTGGTCCACGGCGAGGCCACCGGCACGCAGGGCGGCCACGGCCGCCTCGCGAAGGTCGCGATCATCCTCGACGACGAGTACGCGCATGAGGCTGAAGTATTCCGATAGAACTGCGGGTGTGCCAGATCCGTATTCGTTGAGGCATTCGTAACCGGCCCGGGAGGATCGATGAGGGCAGCGCGGCGTACCGCCGTGGCGGCACTGCTGGCGATGGAGTTGCTGGGCTCCGGCGGGTGTACGCAGCCGCCGTCGCGCCTGGTCGAGGACGCCGGCGGCTGCGGTTACAAGATCGCCTTCTTCGGCGCGCTGTCGGGGGGCAACGCCAATCTCGGCCGCCACCCGTACGACGGTGTACGGATGGCGGTGGATCAGTACAACGCGGCCAACGCGGCGTGTCCCGTCGAACTGTCCGAATTCGACTCACAGGGTGATGAGAAGCTCGCGCCCGAGGTGGCGCAGCGGGTCGTCGACGATCCCCGGATCCTGGGCGTCGTCGGACCGCAGTTCTCCGGGGAGTCGGAGGCGGCGGTGCCGATCCTCGACCAGTACGGCGTCACCGCGATCACCGCCAGCGCCACCCGTCCGGCCCTGGCCGAGCAGGGCTGGAAGGTGTTCCACCGGGCGGTGGGCAGCGACGCCGAACAGGGCCCGGCCGCCGGGCGGTACATCAAACGGGTGCTCAACTCGCGGCGGGTGATCGTCATCGACGACTCGTCGGCGTACGGGAAGGGGCTGGCCGACGAGGTGCGCCGGGTGCTCGCCGGGGTGATCGTGAAGAGCCTGTCGGTACGCGTGAAGCAGACCGACTTCAGCCACGAGGTGGCCGACGTCGCCGCCAACCAGGCCGACGCGGTGTTCTACGGCGGCTACTACGCCGAGGCCGCGCCGTTGCTTCGGCAGCTGCGCCAGGGCGGCGTACGCGCGGCGTTCGTGGCCGCCGACGGGGTCAAGGATCCGGGGCTGGTCGAGGGGGCGGGCGTGGCCGCTGCCGAAGGGGCGATCCTCACCTGCCCCTGCGTGCCGCCCGACCGGATCAAGGGCAGCTTCCTGACCGACTTCCGGGCCAAGTTCCACCGGGAACCCGGCACGTACGCCGCCGAGGCGTACGACGCGGCAAACATCCTGCTGGCCGGCATCAACGCGGGCAACCACACCCGGCCCTCTCTGCTGGCCTATGTGGACTCC
The DNA here is from genome assembly GCF_040682475.1 of Hamadaea sp. NPDC051192. NCBI lineage: Bacteria > Bacillati > Actinomycetota > Actinomycetes > Micromonosporales > Micromonosporaceae > Hamadaea > Hamadaea sp. NPDC051192. The sequence goes on along the minus strand of NZ_JBFBAZ010000006.1, from coordinate 73,798 downwards.
TACGTCGGCACCGGCATCACGAAGTCGTTCAAGTTCGACAACCGGGGCGAGATCTCCTCGGCGTCCGTCGCCATCTGGGCGTACCGGGTGGTCGACGGTCGCATCATCCCTGATCAGATGGTGCAGGAGGATCCGTAGACAGTGACACGTGTCGCTTCATGAAATCCTCATCCGGACTGTCGCAGGATTTCGGGCATGGAGGAGACACGGGCTGCCACGATCCTCGACCACCTGTATGACGCGCACGGCACCGTGCTGATCGGCTACCTCGTCGGCCAGCTCGGCGGCGACCGCGGCAAGGCCGAGGACATCGCACAGGAGACGCTGCTGCGGGCCTGGCGTCACGCCGGCCTGCTGGACCTGGAACGCGGACTCGCCCGGGGCTGGCTGTTCCGGGTGGCGCGCAATCTGGTCATCGACGCCCGGCGGGCGCAGTCGGCCCGGCCGACGGAGGTCGGGGCGACCGGGCTGGCGGCCGAAGGCGTCGACACCACCGAGCAGATGGTCACCGCGATGGCCGTCCGCGCCGCCGTCCGGGAACTGAGCCGCGATCAGCGGGCCGTGATCGTCCACCTCTACCTTCGCGGGTTCACCGCGGTGGAGACCGCCCGCGCGCTGGGCATCCCGCTCGGGACGGTGAAGTCGCGGGCGCACCACGCGCTGCGCAAGCTGCGCCAGGTGCTGGAGGATCGCGGCGCGGACACGGCTTCCCGGCTGGCGACGGCCGGGGTGTAGACGCGCGGGACCCGGCGTAATGCTTCCGCCGAGCAGCCGGGTCCCGCGCTCTTTCGCGTTCCGTCGCCCGCAGCGGCGTTCACGACGGGAAGCAGGCCGCGGTGGAGACCGTCGCGGTCACCTGGTAGGAGTCGTCGATCTTCACGAGGCTGTTGCCCGACCAGGCGCTGCCCGCGCAGAGCCCGGTCGCGTACACGGGGCCGTAGGTCCAGCTGCCGGAGACGATCTTGTTGCCGGTCACCTTCCAGGCCGGGCCGGCGGTGTAACCGAGGAACACGGTGTATCCGCCGCCGGCGAACAGGTTGTTCTGGATGGTCACCGATCGCAGGTTCGTGTTGTCGAGGAAGACCGCGCCGTTGGCCGCGGCGGCTCGGGTGTCGAACGTGTTGTGCGTGAGCACCACGTTGCCACAGGGTCCGTCGGGGCAATAGGAGTCGACGCCGTCGGCCGTGTCGTCGCCACAACTGGCCGCGTACGAGTCGCGGATGACGGTGTTGCCGCCATCCACCCGGAACGGCTGCGACGACCCCCGCACGCGTACGCGCACCGCGGTCACGTTGCCGCCGTGCAGCCCGGCGAAGCCACACCCCGACGACGGTCCGATAGTGGTGTCGGTGACGGAGACAGAGCCGCCGTCGGTGACGATGCCGCCGTCGGCTTCGCTGTCGCGGACGACGACGCCGCTGGCCTTCACGACGATCTGGCCGGTGACGTGCAGGCGATCGATCACCTGACCGGCGGTGGTCACGACGACGTCGCCGGAGCGGGTGGTCAGCTGGGCGCCGGCGGGCGCGCCCGTGCACGACGGCCGCGGGTACGCCGGTAGCGCGCACGCCCAGCCGCTGGCCTTGGCCGGGCTGGGGCTGACCGCCTTCGACGGCGACGCCGTGGTACTCGGCGTCGCCGAACCCGAAGCGCTCGGCGTGCCGGACGGGGTCGCGGTGAGGTCGTCGGCCAGCAGGTCCGCCTCGGCGCCCGCCGTCGTCGCGTACGCGGTGGGGGAGGCGGCCGGGTCGGCGGGGGACATCCGCTGCCAGACGATGGTGGCCACGACCGCGACGGCGATGACGCCCGCGATTGCGGCCAGCCGGTTCAACTGCCCGGGGGCGTCCCGGTGGGATCGGATGACCCGGGTCACCCCGCCGAAGATGCTCGACGGTCCCGATTCTGGTTGCTCGTCGGATTCCACGCGGGCTCCCCGGCCTCAGTCCACACTCGACGATCACAGCGTAGGCGTCCGGCGTACCGGGTCAATCATCCGCTTGGATCGAGCGCCGGCGCGCCGGAGGGGGGATTCCGCCGCGCCGGCGCCGCTGTCAGCAACCGCAGGTGTAGTAGAGGATGTCCCAGTGGTTGCCCTCGTCGGTGTAGAGGTTTCCGGACGGGGCGCGGTACTGGTAGCCCCAGCCGGAGATGTAGCCGACGTACGTGTAGGTCGACGTGATGTAGTTGTTGATGCAGCTGTACTTGCTGATGTCGACCTTGTAGCCGTTCCAGTGGCTGTACGTGCCGGACGAGTGGCCGGTCTCGGTGCCGGCCGTGACGTTGATGGCGCAGCCGGTGTAGTTGCGCAAGGTCACCACGCCGCTGATCGTCGACTGACGGATCTGGTCGAACGACGTGCACGTCGCGACGTTGCGGTTTGAGCAGTTGCCGCTGGAGGACCAGGTGATCCCGGCCGCGCTGAGCTGTGCGGTGGCCTGGGCGTGGGTGAGGAAGGTCGCGGCGTGCGCCGGTTGGGCGAGCGCGAGTGAGAGGACCGTGGCCGTGGCGAGGGCGCCGAGCAGGGTGACTGCCCGGCGGAGGACCCGGAGCATGGTGACTCCTTCACGATACGAGTCGATGTTGTGAAAATTTCACACGTGGCCACGTGGACGAATTCTTACCACGGCGTAGGTGGATCTAGGGCTGTCGTAACCAATGCGATATGGAAATTTGAGGATGTGCCTATGGAACCTCAAGACATCGATGGTTGGCTCTCCCTTTCGTGAGTTCCGGTCGCCCGGACCGGGGCCGCAGTGAAGGAGGAGCCCTCATGTACGAGGACAACGACGCGTACGTGCGCGCCGTGCACGACAAGGGTCTGCAGTTCGACCTGGCCACGATGTCCCGCCGCCGGATGCTCGCCACGATCGGCGGCGTCGGGCTGGCCGCGGCCGTCGGCGGCTCGCTCGTCGTGCCCGGCGACGAGGCCACCGCTGCCTGCGTAGCCGAGGTCGAGTCGGAGACCGCCGGACCCTACCCGGCCGACGGCAGCAACGGCCCGAACGTCCGGGTCCTGTCCGGCGTGGTCCGAAACGACATCCGCTCGTCCTTCGGCACCGCGTCCGGCACCGCCGCCGGCATCCCGCTGACGTTCTCGCTCACCGTGCAGAACCTCAGCTGCGCACCGCTGGTCGGCGCGGCCGTCTACGCCTGGCACTGCGACCGGGAAGGCCGCTACTCGCTCTACTCCAGCGGCGTCACCAACCAGAACTACCTGCGCGGCATCCAGGCCACCGACTCGTCCGGCACGGTGACCTTCACCAGCATCTACCCCGGCTGCTATTCGGGCCGCTGGCCGCACATCCACTTCGAGGTCTACCGGTCGCTCGCCGCCGCGACCACCGCCGCCGGGCAGATCGTCAAGACCTCGCAGATCGCCCTGCCGCAGAGCGTCTCGCAAGCCGTGTACGCCACCACCGGCTACAGCCAGAGCGTGACGAACCTGAGCCGGATCAGCCTCGCCACCGACATGGTCTTCCGCGACGACCTCGCCGCCCGGGAGATGGCCACCGTCACGGGCAGCGTCACCAGCGGATTCGTCGCCAACCTGACGATCACCGTCCCCGCGTGACGCGTGCGCCCCGGGTCGCGCACCCCGGGGCGTCGATAGAGTCGGCCGATGACCACACCGCCACCGCTCGACGCCTGGGCGCCCTGGCAGCCCGGCGAACTCGCCGAACGCCTGCGACCGTTCCGATCGCCGTGGTGGATCGCCGGAGGCTGGGCGATCGACCTGTTCCTCGGCGAACAGACCCGCGAACACGGCGACATCGAATTCGGCGTCGCCCGGCAGCATTTCCCGCAACTCTGGCCACTGCTCGACGGACTCACGTGCTGCGGCGCCGACGGCGCGGTCCACCCGCTGCCGCCCGGGTCGACGCCACCCGAGAAGTTCCGGCAGATCTGGGTCTACGAACCCGGGCACGGCTCTTGGCGTACCGACATCTTTCTAGAGATTGTGGACGGTCCGCTGTGGCGCAGCCATCGCGACCCGCGCGTGACCCTACCGATCGAGCACGTGTACGCGCGGACGCCGGACGGCATCCCGTTCCTGCGCCCGGAGCTGGCCTTGTTCTACAAGGCCAGGCGGCCACGGCCGAAGGATGAGGCGGACTTCACCGTCGCCGCGCCCAGATTGGACGACGCGGCCCGAGCCCAGCTGATCGGCTGGCTCCGCCTCGTCCACGCCGGCCACCCCTGGCTGGACCGCCTCGCCTAGTCGAGGTCGGTGCGGCGGTTTTGCTTGATGTTCGAGCGGCGTTTCTTGGCCGAGATGCGGCGTTCCACCGAGCCCTTGGTCGGCCGGGTCGCGCGCCGGGCCTTCGGCGGGGGAGCGATCGCCTCGCGGACGAGTGCGGCGAGGCGGGTCTGCGCGGCCATGCGATTGCGCAGTTGCGCGCGATGTTCTGAGGCCGCGACGGTCAGTACGCCGTCCACGAGGCGGCCGGCGAGGCGATGAAGCGCGCGTGCCTTGAGCGCGTCGGGCAGTGCCTCCGAGTTGGCGAGGTCCCACGACAGCTCGACCCGGGAGTCGGCGGTGTTCACACCCTGCCCACCCGGCCCGCTCGAACGGGAGAAGCGCCAGCTCAGCTCGGCCTCGGGAATCTCGACGCCGGGCTGGACGATCAGCGTACCGGCCATGGTGCCAGCATCTCATCCCGTGAGCCTGGCTAGGCTGGGGATCATGCCCATCGTCGACCGTCTCATTGACGTTCCCGGTAACTCGCCTGGCTTCGGGTTCGCCCACGCTGTCACGACCACCGGCCAGCTCGCCTTCGTCTCCGGCCAGATCGCCCTCGACGCAGCCGGTCAGCTCGTCGGACCTGGGGATCTCGCGGCCCAGACCGAGCAGTCGCTGGCCAACCTCGGCCGCGTACTGGCGTCGCTGGGCGCGGACTGGCCCGACGTCGTCAAGCTGACCTGGTTCCTCGTCGACGTGTCCGAAGTGCAGATCGTCCGTGACGTCCGGGACCGGATGATCCGGCCGTCGCTCGGCGACCGTCCCAATCCGGCCAGCTCGCTGGTGCAGGTCGCGGGGCTCTTTCGGTCCGAGTTCCTGGTCGAGGTCGAGGCGATCGTCGCCCTGCCCTGACGGCTTCGTCGGAGGCGATCATGAACCGAATTGATCTTGAATGGTAGGCGTTGCCAGGGCGACGTTTTCTATTCAAGATCAATACTGCATGCAGGGTGCTATCGGCGTTTCATCGCAAAAGAGCGTTCTGTCGGATTTAGGGTCCAGGAGTGCGCCGCTGTTGGCGGCCTTCGACTGTGCCCGGCGGGACGAATCTGACCAGCGCGTAGGGAACCGCAAGACGAGATGCACCACGCCAACCAGTTTTACGGCCATACGTATGTGCTGGCTCGGTACTGCGACATGCCGGACCCGGACCATCCACAGCGCGTCGACGGCTATCTCCAGCACGGCTGGAACATCGGCGACGGGCTGGCTCGCGGCGTACCGTTCGTGCACGGCAGCACGCTGTTCGTGTGGTCGGAGCGGACGCGCCGCCGAGCGTGGTCGCAGGGCCGCCGCGACGTCGTGGCGATCGGCGCGCCGTTCGCGTACCTCCTGCAGATGGACCCTCTTGAGCGAGAACTAGAGGAGCAGCGGGCCGGGACGATCTTCTACCCGTTCCACGGCTGGGAGGGTCAGCAGATCCTGGGCGATCATCAGCGCCTCGCCCGGGAGATCGCCGAGACGGAGTCCGGCCCGGTCACGGTCTGCCTGTATTGGAACGAGCACCAGCAGCCGGAGATCCGTGCGGTCTACGAGCAGGCCGGGTTCCGGGTCATCTGCCACGGCCGGCGGGGCTTCTGGTGGCGCGGTCAGGACCGTGAGTTCCTCGTACGCCAACTCGCCGAGCTTCGGCGGCATCGCCGGGTCGCGTCCAACCGGTTGACCAGCGCGATCTGGTACGGGCTGCTCGCCGGGTGCGAGGCGGCCGTCTACGGCGACCCCATGGTCCTCGAGAACGCCGACCCGACCTTCGGCGGCTATCCGCGTATCCGTGATCAATGGGCGGCGTTGCACGGCCGCGAGACCGATCTGGCCGAGTGCCGGTCGCTGGCCCAGGCGGAGCTGGGTGCGGACCTGCTGGTCGGTCCGGCCGAGCTGCGGGTGCTGTTCGGCTGGCAGGAGACCTGGAACGAAGCCCGCGCCGCCGTGGCCCGCGCCGCCGCCGGCGACACGAGCGCCCGGGCCGCCGCCACCGACGACACGAGCGCCCGGGCTGCCAGCGAAGACACGAGAGGAGCCGTTCATGTCTGAGGTGGCTGCCGCACCAGCTGAGCGGAACGCAGGCCAGCGCGCTGAGCGAAAGCCGGGGAAGGGAACCGGTAAGGGCACCGGCATGTGGTCGTGGACCGATTGGCGGGATCCGGCCACGATCGTCGCGAGCGGCTCGGTGTCGGCGATCGTGGCCGACCTGGTCGTCGCGGACAGCCGCGTGTTGTTCGCCGGACCGCACGACGCCGACCTGGTCAAGGCCACGCAGGAGGCCGGCGCGGCGGTCACCTGGCTGATCCGGTCGGTCGACGACGCCGGCCGGCTCACCCAAGAGCTGCCCGAGGTCGAGGTCGTGTGCGGATCGCTGGACGCCCCGGCTGATCGGTTCGACCTGGTGATCGCGCTGGACGGATTCGGGCGGCTGACCTCGGCCGAGGACGACGACGCCGGACGCCATGGCTCCGGATACGCCGGAAACCACCCCGCCGGAAACGTCGCAGGCCACGACGCTGGCACCGCCGGAAACCACCACGCCGGAACCGCCGCAGTCCACGACGCCGGCGCCGACGGAGGCCACAACTCTGGAGGGCACGACGCCGGAGGCGATCCCGTCGCGCTGCTCGCGGCGTTGGTCGCGGACGAGGGCGTACTGGTGGTGCTGCACGAGAACCCGCTCGGTTTGCATCGCACGGTGGAACTCGCGCCGGGGCGGGAGTACACGGCCGACGAAGCGTGGTACCTGGCGGAGGCGTACGAACCTCGGCTGCCCGCGTCGATGAGCGCGCTCACTGCCGCGTTCGAAGGGCACGGGCTGACCACCCACGCCGGGTACGCCGTCTTCCCGACCCCGAAACGGCCGCACGTGCTGGTCGGCAGTCCGGTCCTGGCCGACCCTTCGTCCGAAGTGCGCGCCGGGTTGCGTCCCCTGTTGACGCAGGCGTTCACCGAGGCGTACCGGGGGCGGGAGGTCCTCGACGATCCCCGGGATCTCGTCTTGCGGATGGCGTACGCCGCCGCCGAGGAGACTCTCGCGGCAGGCTGGCTGCTGATCACGAGCCGTGCCCACGCAGCGATCACGCAGGACGATCAGGCCGAGGTCCCGGCGACGCAGGACGATCAGGCCGAGGTCGCGGTGATGCAGCAGGAGCTGGTCGTCTCCAGCGACGGCGGCCGGCTGGTGTCCACCCTCGACGGCGTACGCGGAGAACCCCGAACGGTCGGCGGTCTCCGGGAGGTGACGCAGTGGCGGTTGCCATCCGGGCCGACGCTGGAGGAGCGCCTGCTGCGGCTGTGCGCCGCCGCCGACCTGCCCGGTCTGCGCGCGCAGCTGCGCCGGTACGCCGATTGGCTGAACGACACCGCCGCCAACGGCCTCCTGCCCGGCCCGATCGCGTTGGCAACGTTCGGCAGTGTCTGCGATGACGGCGAACAGTTGCGACCTGATCTGGTCCGCTGGGAGCCGATCGCACCGGTGCCGGTGAAGGTCGCGCTGCATCGGGCACTGTGGGACTTCGCGGCGACGCTGATCACCCGCAACCGGCCGCATCCGTACCCGGTCACCTTCGACGCCGCCGAGTTGACCGAGGTGCTCGTTGCGGCCGTCGACGCCGTTCCCGGTCCGGGCGACCTGGACGCGGCCGTCGAGTTGGAGGTCGCGATCCGCTCCGCGCACGGCGACCCCGACTCCGTACGCACCCGGCAGGAGCTGGGCGCGGACCTGCGGCCGATGCCTGACGTGGCCGGATATCGGGCGCTCGTCGATGTCCTGTGGCGGCAGAACTACCTGTTGCAGCACGCGCGCGAGAACGCGGCCTGGCTGGAGAAGATCCTGCTCTCCCGCGACACCACGCTGAGCAAGCTCGACCTGCAACTTCAGCGGCATCAGCTGACCGGGCCGGAGCACATGGTGGAGATCGCGCGCAAGGCGTACAAGAAGGTGCGTGGCAAGGTGGCGCAGCGGCGTCGGGTCGAGGAGAAGCCGCCCGCGCCGAAGCTGTGTTCGGCGTGCCGCATGGAGGAGTTGGGCGCGGCTACGCCGTACCGCCGGCTGCGGGTGCGGGTGGAGCACATCGACTTCGAGGCGACCCCGCCCAGGCCCCGCACCACGCACGCCGAAGAGACTGTGCGCGCCGAAGAGACTGCGCGGGCCGAAGAGACTGCGCGGGCCGACGAGAGCGAAGGTGCCATCGTCACGGAGGGGTGATTCGCGGTGGCCGTCTCGCGGGTAAGGGCCGGGGCGTGCTGGACGAGCCGTGGCAGAATCGACAGGTGCCGCCGGACGCGCCGCTTGATCCACTCGACCCGCTGACCTCGACAGATCAGCCGGGGGAGTCGCCTCGTGCCCGGCGGATCCGGTTGACCGCCCGCCGCTGGGCGGATTCGCTGATCGACATGTCCGGCGCGAACCGGCTGATCTATTACCGCGATCTCAAGTCCGGCACGCTCAATCTGGCGCAGGCCGACGCCGCGGCGGTGACCGCGCTGCTCAGCGGGCAGGCGCGGACGGTCGGGGACCTGTTCCGGGAACCGGATGCGCGGGCCGACGCGATGCGTCGCGTACGCACCATCCGCACGAAGATGCGTGAATTGTCGGAAGAGCGGGGTCTGGACGCCGGATACCTCGCCGTCGGGATGGCCACCTGGCGCGAGGCCGACCGCGCGCCGCGCTCGCCGGTGCTGCTGTACCCGCTACGCGTCACCGCGACCTCGGCGATCGAGGCCGACTTCACCCTCCGAGTGACCGGCGAGGCCGAGGTCAATCCGGTGTTGCTGCACCGGCTCGGGCACGACTTCGGCGTACAGGTTTCCGCGGACGAGGTGCTGATCGGCGCCGAAGGCGCGTCGGCGGAGGAGGAGGCCGAGCAGGCCCTCGAAACGCTGGCGAAGCTGGCTTCGCGCGTACCGGGGTTCGCGGTCTCGCCCGATCGCGTCGTCGGCACCTTCGTCTACGAGAAACTGCCGATGGTGCAGGACATCCAGCAGTCGGCCGGGCTGCTCGCCGTCAGTGACGTGGTCGCCGCGCTGGCCGGGGACACCTCGGCCGCGCGGGAACTGGCCGGCGGCGACCGTGTCGAGGTCACCGCGCCGGACACCATGCCGCTGCGCGACGAGTTCCTCGTGCTCGACGCCGACTCGTCGCAGAGCCGCGCGATCAACGCCGTCGTGGCCGGGCAGCATCTGGTGGTCAAAGGCCCGCCGGGCACCGGCAAGTCCCAGACCATCGCCAACCTCATCGCCACGCTCGCCGCGCGCGGCCAGACCGCGCTGTTCGTGGCCGAGAAACGGGCCGCGATCGACGCCGTGGTCGACCGTCTGCGGGCGGTCGGCCTCGACGATCTGGTGCAGAACCTGCACGGCGGCACGACCAGCCGCCGGGACCTGGCCGAGTCGCTGCACGCGCGGCTGCTGCGGCTCACCGAGGAGCACCAGCCCCAGCTCGCCGACCTCGGCGCCACGCTCGTCGCGCGGCGCGATCAGATGGTCGCGCACAACACCGCGATGCACCGCCGGCACGCTCCGTGGGACGTCTCGGTCTTCGAGGCCCAGGCTCGGCTGCTCGGGCTCGGTCCGGAGGCGGTCACTCCCACCAGGTGGTACGCAGAAGGGTTGCTGGCCTTGGACCGGCAACAAGCCGACCGGTTGCGCGACGGCGTCGCCGAGGCGGCCCGCTTGGGGTTGTTCGACCCGGCGCTGCGGACCGGAGCCTGGGACGCCGTCACGACGACGGATCCCACGCAGGCCCGGGCGGCGATGCACGCGGTGACCGAACTGGCCCAGCGGCGGCTGCCCGAACTGCGTCGCCTGGTCGCCCAGGCGGCCGCCGAATGCGGGCTGCGTCCACCGTCCACTCTCGACGAGTCGCGGACGATGCTGGTCACGATCGCCGACACCGAGTCGGTGCTCGCCCGGCTGCGTCCCGAGGTGTTCTCCGGGCCGGTCGACACCTGGTGGGCCGCCAGCGGCGACCGCGCCTTCCGGCGTACTCATAAGGTGAGCCTGAGCTGGTCGCAACGCCGCGCCGCCCGCAAGGACGCGAGTGCGCTGTGGCTGCGGGGCAAGCCTTCGAAGCGTGACCTGCACCAGGCGATGGCCGACGTGATCGAGGTGAGCCGGCGCTGGCGTGAGGCGAGTGTGGACGGACGCGCACCGCGCGGATCCACCGTGACTCAGGCCGCGCTGTCCACCTTGGAGGACACCGCGCGGGATGTGGCCGCGGTGCCGGTGATGCGCCCGGACACCCCGCTGGACCAGCTGCACTGGCAGGCCGACGCGCTCGCCGCCGACTCCCACGGCCTCGACCGGGCGGTACGCCGCAACGGCCTGGCCGCAGAGCTGCGGCAGTGGCGCGCCGATCGGCTGCTCGACGAGCTGACCGCCCGGCAGGCGGGGCCGGAGCTGGCCGTGCACGCCTTCGACCACGCCTGGCTGACCAGCGTCCTGGACCACATCCGGGCCGGTGATCCCCGGCTGCGCGGGTTCGACGGCGATCAGCTGCACGCCGCGGCCGAGCAGTTCCAGGCCGCCGACGCCGAGCACATCACCACCACCCCGGCCCGCGTACGCCGTGCCGCCGCCGCGCACCTGGTCGCCGTCCTGGACGGACACAAGGACGAGCAGGACCTGGTCCGTCGCGAAGCGGTGAAGAAGGCGCGGCACCTGCCGATCCGGCACCTGTTCGAGAAGGCGCCGCACGCGCTGCTGGCGATCAAACCGGTCTGGGCGATGAGCCCGCTGCTGGTCAGCCAGGTCCTGCCGGCTCAGCGGCTGTTCGACGTGGTGATCTTCGACGAGGCTAGCCAGGTCCTGCCGGTCGACGGGATCACCGCCGTCATGCGGGGACGCCAGCTCGTCGTCGCCGGCGACGAGCACCAGCTGCCGCCGACCGCCTTCTTCGACAAGGTGGACAGCGAGACCGAGCTGTCCGATCAGGACGAGGAGGCGTACACCGACGACGTGGAGTCGTTGCTGCAGGCGTTCTCCAGCGTGCTGCCGCTGCCGCAGGTGACCCACCTGGCGTGGCACTACCGCAGTCGCGACGAGCGCCTGATCGCCTTCTCCAACGCCCAGATCTACGCCCCGCACGGCAACGAGCTGGTGACCTTCCCCGGCGGGGTGGCGGGGCCGACGCTGCGCCACGTTCTCGTGCCGCCCGTGCACACCAGCCGGACCTCCGAGGTCGCGCTGGAGAGCGCGTCGGCCGAAGTGGACAGAGTCGTCGAGCTGATCCTCGAACACTTCGAGACCCGGCCCGAGGAGTCTCTCGGCGTCATCACGATGGGCATCAAGCACGCCGACCGCATCGACGCCGCGTTGCGGCGTGCCCTGGCCAGCCGCTCGTACCTGCACCGGTTCTTCACCGAGAAGGGCGCCGAGCCGTTCTTCATCAAGAACATCGAACGGGTGCAGGGCGATGAGCGTGACGCCGTCATCCTGTCCGTCGGCTACGGCCCCGGCCCCGACGGGCGCATGCTCTACCGGTTCGGCCCGCTGAACATGCAGGGCGGGCAGCGGCGGCTCAACGTGGCCATCACCCGGGCGAAGCGGCGCATGACGGTGGTCTCGTCGTTCTCGGCGCACGACCTGGATCCGCAGCGGCTGCGCGCTGACGGGGCCCGTCTCCTGCGCGCCTACCTCCAGTACGCCGAAGGCATCGGCGCGGCGCCGGGGGTGACCGGTGGCGTACCGGCGAATCCGTTCGAGGCCGACGTCCTGGCCCGGCTGACCGAGGCCGGCATCCCCCTCGTCCCCCAGTACGGCGTGGGCGGGCACCGGATCGACTTCGCCGCCACCCACCCCGACGACCCGAACCGCATGGTGCTGGCGATCGAGGCCGACGGCGCGACCTACCACTCGTCGCCGACCGCCCGCGACCGCGACCGGCTGCGGTCGGACCACCTGGAACGGCTCGGCTGGCGGTTCCACCGGATCTGGTCGACCGACTGGTTCCATCGGCGCGACGCCGAGATCGCCCGCGCGGTCGAGGCGTACCGGGACGCGCTGGCCGGCATCGAGGACCCGTCGCTCGCCCCGCTGGTGCAGCCGATCGCCGTCCCGACCCGGACGGGGGAGCCGCCGGAGGTCACCCCCGGTCTGCCCATCACCGAGTACACCCAGTCCACGCTGGTGGACCTCATGCGGTGGATCGAGAGCGACGGGCGGCTGCGTACCGAGGACGACGTGCTCAACGAGGCCATGGTGCGGCTGGGCTTCACCCGGCGCGGGCCACGCATCGTCGAGGCGCTCAGCCGGGCGATCGCCACCGCCCGCGCCTGACCCCAGTCAGTGGGGGTGGTCGGTGCGGGTGTGCGCCGGACCGTGCGCGTCCTCACCATGATCGGTACGCGGTTCGATCTGCAACAGCGCGTCCGTGACGTGGTCGACCTGCAAAGTCGTGTGCGTCAGGTCGTAGCGGTCACGCAGGAGCCCTTCGAGGTCCAGGCGTACCTGGTGGCAGTCGAGTTCGCGGTCGACGAGCACGTGCGCCGACATTGCCGGCTGGCCGGAGGTGATGGTCCACACGTGCAGGTCGTGGACCTCGGTGACGCCGTTCTGGTTCGCCAGCAGGTCGCCGATCTGATCGGGGTGCAGGCCGGCCGGTGCGGCTTCGAGCAGGATGCGGCCCGAGTCCCGCAGCAGGCCGACGCCGGCCTTGAGCATCAGGGCGACCACGATGAGGGAGGCGATGGCGTCGGCGCGGTCGAACCCGGTGAACACCATGATCAGGCCGGCGATGGCGGTCGCGATGAAGGCGTACAAGTCGTTGAGGATGTGCTGGAACGCGCCCTCGACGTTGAGGCTGGAGCGGTTGGCCTTGCTGATGGCCCACGAGGCCGCGATGTTGATCGCGACCCCGGCCAGCGCGGTGACCACGACGAGCCAGCCGTGGACCTCGGGCGGGTTGATCAGCCGCCGGATGGCCTCGTAGGCCAGCCACGCGGCCAGCAGTAGCAGGGTGAGCCCGTTGGCTTGTGCGGACAGGATCTCGGCGCGTTTGAGGCCGTAGGTGTAGTGGCCTTTGGCCGGGCGTGCGGCGAGGCGGATCGCGATCAGCGCGAGGACGATCGACACCGCGTCGGTGAGCATGTGCGCGGCGTCGGAGATCAACGCCAGGGACTGGGCGATGACGCCGATGACGACCTCGACGGCCATGAAGCCGCCGATGAGGGCGAGCGCGATCGTCAGCCAGCGCCGGTCGGCGTCGACGGAGACACCGTGGCTGTGGCCGTGGCCGTCCGTATCGTGGTCGTGCCGGTTCGTCACGAAACCAACGGTACATCAGAACGTGTACTGTTGCCGCGCAGGCCAGGGGTGTCGGCGGCCCCGATTTCGTCGGATCCTGGCATCGCGTGCCATCGCGTGCCATCTCGCGCCGGCCGCGGCGCGGCTGGCCGGAGCGGCCCGGCCGATCCTCGCGGTGCCGCTGGCGGTCGCGGTGCCCCGACGATCGCACTGTCGGGCGCCGTCACCTGTACGCCCCGGCCGCCCCCTGCCGTCGTATGGGACGACGACGGCGCAAGACCAAGCGCACGCCACCGCCGGTGTTCTGGGTGTCGGGCCGCGCGGCATCGGGGTGCGTCGCGCCGCCGGTCATCCACATCGGATTGTGCTGGGCAAACGCTTGCGCGCCTTGGTGTCCGCGATTATGGTCGATATTTATCGGCATTTCTGACGTCCTAATCTCCAGGAGGTCCACAGCGTGTTAAATCGCCGGCAACTCGGGAAAAGCGTGGCCGGGCTGGCGCTCGGCATCGGCGTCGGCGCCGCCGGCGTCGGCCGGGCCGCAGCCGACCCCGCGGGCTACGACTACACCGCCCGCGAGACGTTCGACCTGTTCGACACCGTCTTCCACAGCAGCGGGGCGGTCGGGCAGCCGACCGACACGAACGAGCATGGCGGCCTGGCCTGGGGACAGTCCTACGTGCTGGCAGGTTTCCTGCGGATGTACCAGACCTACCGCGATCCGTACTACTTGGACAGGTTCATCGCCAACGTCGATCTGGTGCTCGGCAATCGCGACTCGGAACGACGGGTGGCCGACTACCGGGGGTTGTCACTTCCGGCGTGGCGCGCGACGAACCCCTACACCGTCGGTGCGGTGACGTTGGCCGACGAGCTTGGCGTCCCGTTGCTCGAGATCCGCAGCGCCCTGTCCTACGCCGACGACGCGGTCGCGATCGTCCGGGCCGGAAGTCTGACCGGCCACTTCACGCTGGAGGTGCGCAACAACCGGACCGCCCGCACGGCGGTGTTCGCCGATCTGTCGACCGATCCGGCCTCGCCCAATTACGCGGTGGCTCGCATCGCCGCGGCCTATCCGACGCCGACGATGGTGACCGCGGCAGCGCTGAGCGGTGCACCGGGTGCGTTGCCGGCCTACGGAACCTTCCCCTTGGTTTCGCAGCCGGTCGTGTTCACCGTCCATACCGGAATGATCACGTATCCGATGGCCTCGTTCGCCCGCATCGTCGCACAGTCCCCAACGCTGCGGTCCGACCCTCGCTACCGAAGCAAGGCAGACGAGTATCTCCAAGCGGCGATCGCCGCCGCCCGCGTACACGACGACGAGTGGCGCCAGGACGAGACCGGGCGGGGATACTTCGTCTGGCCCAAGGGAATGCCCCTCGCCTTCGACGGCACCGAGCAGCCCACCAACCAGAGTCTCGCCCTCGGCCAGACCTATGTGGAACTGGCTGTGGTCACGGGAGACCCGTTCTGGGCCGGCCGTGCCCGCCGGCTCGCCGCGATGTTCTCCGCCGATCTGCGGCTACTGCCCAATGACAGCTATTCCTGGCCGTACTGGCCGACGTTCAGCAAGGTGTACAACGGCTTCACCAAAGCCGAGGGGTTGTCGGAGTACACCCCGTCGTATGGCACGCCGGGCAACGGAGCAACCCAGATCGAGGACCTGAGCCATGGGGCGATCGACGTGGAGTTCGCAGTGGCGGCCTTCCGCGCGCGGCTGGCCTTCAAGGGCGCCGACATGGCGCGCTTCGCTCATGCGTACAGCCGAAACATGGCGACGTACGCCGCTTCCGGCGGGGCGACCACCTTCCTGCGCGTCGACGGCACCGGCGGTCTGGCCACCTCCGGGCAATTCCTGCAAGCGCCTCGATGGATGCCGGCGGCTGCCTGGGACCGCGCCGTGTTCGACCACTCCCGCGCCGTCTACGACCTCAATGCGGTCCAGCCGCAGTCCGGGTCATTGCTGCTGTGCGTGGCGTATCTGAACTGGTTCGCCGGTCGCGCCGAGTAGATCGCGTACTGGCCGCCTGCCGGAAATCGCGGGCGGCCAGGCGCTACAGCTAGCCCTTAACGGCGCCCTTCATCCCGTCCAGGATGTGGCGCTGCATGAACATGAAGAACACGACGACGGGGATGACCGAGAGCAGCGTGCCGGCCGCCATGCTGCGGACGTCGGAGCCGGTGATGCCGGCGAGGTACGCGATGCCGAGCGAGATCGGATACTTCGACGAGTCCTTGAGCACCACCAGGGGCCAGATGAAGCTGTTCCAGGTCGAGATGAACCCGAAGATGGCCAGCACCGCCAGCGTCGGGCGTACCGATGGCAGCATGACGCGCCAGAAGATCCGAGCCTCGCCGCAGCCGTCGACTCGGGCGGCGTCGACGATCTCCCGGGGGACCCCGGCGAAGGCTTGGCGCAGGAGGAAGATCCCGAACGCGCTGAGGACGCCGGGAAGGATGACGCCCAGATAGCTGTCGGCCAGGCCGAGTTCGGAGACGACGAGGAAGCGCGGGATGAGCATCAGCTCGCCGGGCAGGAACATGGTCGAGAGGAGGAGGAAGAACACCACGGTCCGGCCGCGGAAGGTCATCACCCCGAGCGGGTACGCCGTGAGCGCGGAGATGATCAGGTAGATCGGAATGCCGACGCCGCAGTAGAGCAGCGAGTTGAGCATGAACCGCGGATAGGGTACGGCGGTCCAGGCCTCCTTGACCCAGGTGAGCACCGGCGGGCGCGGAATGAGGTCGGGCGGGAACGAGAAGACCGGCTGCGAGGCAGGTTTGAGGGCCATCGACGCCATGATGAGGAACGGCCCGATGAACACGAGCGAGATCAGGGTCAGCAGCGCGTACATCAACGCCTTGCGGGTCAGCTTCCTCACACGGTTCTCCCCTTGGTGAGCCGGTAGTTGAGCAGGGCGAAGAAGATCAGTAGCGCCCAGAGCACGAGTCCCATGGCGCTGGCGTATCCCATGTCGTACTGCTCGAACGCCGCCGACCAGATGTAGTAGCCGAGGGTCAGCGTGTGGTCCTGCGGGCCGCCCTTGGTCATGACGTAGACCGAGGTGAACACCTGCATCGCGTCCATCACCTCGATGGTCAGCGCCACCGCGAAGTAGGGGACGATCAACGGGATGGTCACCGAACGCAGGCGCTGCCAGGCGTTGGCGCCGTCCACCCGGGCCGCCTCGTAGAGGTCGCTCGGGATGGCCTGCAATCCGGCGAGATAGATCATCATGTAGGTGCCCATGCCTTTCCAGCCCTCCACGATGGTCAGCGCGAACAGCGCCCAGCCGGGGTCGAGGAGGTATTGGATCGGCTCATCGAGGACGCCGAAGCCGGTGAGCACCCAGTTGACCACGCCCTGCTGGTGAAAGACGTAGTTCCACGCGACGGCGACGGCGACCATCGAGGTCACCACCGGCAGGTAGTAGATCAGCCGGTAGGCCTGGATGAACCGCAGCTTCTGGTTGACCAGAATCGCGAGCAGCAACGGCATGACCAAGCTCATCGGCAACAGCCCGACGAGCAGGAAGAGCGAGTTCTTCAGCGACGTCCAGAATCGCGGGTCCGCCAGCAGATGGGCGAAGTTGCCACCGCCGACGAATCGCGGCGGCGAGACGATGTCGTAGCGGTAGAACGCCAGCTGGATCGCGGTGACCGCCGGCCACACGAAGAAGACCCCGAACATTCCCAGGCCCGGCACGAGGAACACCCACGGGGTGTACCAGCGTCCGCCGACCGCGCCGGTGCTGGAGCTTCTTCGTCTCATCGACTCTCCCCGCTCGTTCGCGATGGCCGTAAACGCATTCAGGACGACCGTAAAAAGCTGAGACGACGGTAGAGATCATCACGACGACCTGTCAATAGGCTTGAATGAGTCGCTGCCCGGTCTTGACAAAACCGATTCGGCGGTCCGTAATGATCTATCTGGTGCAACCAAAACCTCCCCTCGGGCACAGTCAGATGCAAGGAGGCATCGTGAGATCCCTGCTGCACAGGGCACGTCGCACCACCCGAGCCGTCGCCGCGGCGGCTGTCGGGCTCACCCTCGCACTGTCGGCCAGCGGCTGTCTGGGGTCGTCGTCGGACGACGCGGGCGCCACCGACGCGCAGTACGAGGGCACCGTCGAGTTCTGGACGATCAATCTCAAGAAGAACTACAACGACTACATCACCGGGCTGATCAACTCGTACCAGAAGCAGCACCCCAAAGTCACGATCAACTGGGTGGACGTGCCCGGCGCGGAGATCTCCACCAAGCTGCTGGCCGCCGTCGCGAGTGGCAGCGTCCCGGACGCGGTGAACCTCGACTCCGGCAACCTGGGCAAGTTCGTCCCGTCGTTGGCCCCCATGGACGATCTGCTTCCACCGGAGGCTCTCACCGACTACCAGCCCAACCTGCTGACCTCGCTGCGCCGTGACGGCAAGCTCTATGCACTGCCCTGGTACAACGGCGGCGCGCCGGTCGGCATCTACCGCAAGTCCGTTGTGGGCAAAGCGGGCTTCGACGCCGCCAATCCGCCGAAGACCTACGAGGAAGCGCTCACGCTCGCTCAGAAGGTCTATGACACCAGCAAGGTCTACGGCATGAACGAGCTGCCGGGCTACCAGCAGCTGGCGACCATGGGTGTGCAGATGATCTCGGCGGACAAGAAGAAGGCGGCCTTCAACACCCCGGCGGCCGCCACGATCCTCGAGGCGTTCAAGAAGGCGTACGACGGCAAGGGGATCGCGCCCGGTGCCGTCACCAAGGACACCCGCAACTACCCGCAGAACCTCGACAACTCGCAGCTGGCCTTCATGCCCAACGCGCTTCCCTTCGCCCTGCTCAACACGAAGAAGAACGCGCCGGACGTCTACAAGGATCTGGCCGTCACGACCGCGCTCAAGAACACCGACGGCAAGTACCTGCTGCTGGCCCAGCAGACCTTCGTCGTCCCCAAGGCCTCCCAGCACAAACGGGCGGCCGCCGAGTTCATCAAGTTCGTCACCAACAGCGAGAACCAGCTCGCCTTCTGCAAGCTCGTGACGATCTATCCGTCGACGATCGCCGCGGCGAACGACGCGTACTTCACCCAGGCCAAGGGTGACGAGCCGAGCGATGTCGCCCGGCAGGTGATCGTCTCGGAGATGCCCAACCTGATCGACGGGTCGCTCGGCACCGGCCGGGATGCCGAGCTGGTGGAAATGCTCGCCGAGCAGATCCGCGGCTTCATGCAGGGACAGCAGAGCGCCACCCAGGCGCTGGCCGCGGCCGAGAAGGCCTGGAACGCCAAGCTGGCCGAGAACTAGGGAGAACGACGTCATGCTCAGGGTCGGGATCATCGGCGCCGGCATCATGGCCGCCGGGCACGCCGAGGTGCTCGCCGCGCATCCGGAGGCTGTGGTCGCCGCGGTCGCCAGCCGCACGCGGAGATCCGCCGAACGGCTGGCCGCCTCGACGGCCGGAAACCCCGCCGTGTTCGACGATGCCGCCGCACTCATCGCCTCCGGCGAGGTGGACGCGGTGAGCATCACAACCCCGGACCCTTTGCACGCCGAGATGATGGTGGCGGCGGCGAAGGCGGGCCTGCACATCCTGGTGGAGAAGCCCTTCACCACGGATGTGTCGGGCGCCGACGCCGCCGCTGCCGCTATCAGGGACAACGACGTCCGCGCGATGTGCCTGTTCAACCATCGCTGGGTGCCGGCGTACGCACAGGCCAAGCAGCGCATGGCCGAGATCGGCGAGCCCGTCGTGGGCTACGCGCGCAAGGACGACACGATTCATGTCCCCACCGAGATGATCTCCTGGGCGGCGAGCACCACCTGCGCGTGGTTCCTGTCCAGCCATGACATCGATCTCATGACCTGGCTGATGGACGACCAGATCACCCGAGTCTTCGCGACCGCACGGTTTGGGCGGCTCCGGCGAAGCGGCATCGACACCCCGGACGCCGTCCAGATCCAGGCGCAGTTCTCGCGCGGCGCGGTCGCCACCTTCGAGTCCGCCTGGATCTACCCCAACACGTTCCCCACGGTCGTCGACAGCTACGTCACCGTCGCCGGCGAGGACGGGGTGATCCAGCTCGATCGGCAGAAGGAGGGCATCACCATCGCCACCGAGCAGGCGTACGCCTATCCACGCAACATGCTCCAGCGAGTGATGCACGGCCAGCCGGCAGGTGCGTACCGCGACGCGATCCACCACTTTGTGGAGTGCGCCCTTACCGGTGCCCAGCCGCTGGTGAGCGTGGCCAGCTCGCGGCATGTGACCGCTGTGCTCGCGGCCGCGCATGAGTCGATCGCGTGTGGTGAACCTGTCGACGTCGCACCGGACCCCCTGGAGGCAACGCGATGACCACCACGAGCGTGGAGAAGCCGCATCACGTCGACGAGACGCGCATGCGGCACATCAGCGACGCCGACCTGGCCGCGACGTTCGGCCTGGCGAGCCTGGCCGACGTGCGCGCCCTTCTGTCGAGCCCTGAACGGCCGCGTCCGGTATGGGATCCGGTCCGGTGGGCCGCGGCGAAGCCGGCGAGCGCGCCGACGGTGCTCGCCGAGGCCGACGCGTTGCTCGTCCGGGAGGTCGACTTCCTCGACCGTGGCCTGGGGCGCTCACGGCTCTACGGCTTCCACTACTTGGGCTGGCTCAACCCGCTGATCCAGGCAGGCGCCCTGACCGGCGATCCACAGTACGCAGCGTGCTTCGAGCGGTTCTTCGGCCAGTGGTACGACTGCCGCGACGACGTCGTCGGCGACTGGCCGGGGCTCGACGTCATCTGGTACTCGCTGGGGGTGGCCAGCCGCTCCGCGGTGTTCGTCAAGGCGCTGGCCGTGTTCGGGAGCCAGCTGAGCGAGCCGCGCTGGGCGCAGCTGGTCAAGTCGATCGTGGGCGGCGCACGCTGGGCATACGAGGAGCACGACGCCTTCCGGCATGGCAACTGGCAGCTCTTCAGCGTCGCCGAACTGCTGCATGTGGCGTCGGTATTCCCGCAGGCGCGAGAGGCCGCGGCCTGGGTGGGACGGGCTCAGGAGCGTCTGCTCGACCATCTGGAACACGACTTCTACGCCGATGGTGGCCACCACGAGCGCTCGCCCGGCTACCACACGATGTGCCTGGAGGCGCTGCATCGTGCCGCCGTCGTCGGAGAGCAGCAGCTGGGCTGGGACCTGGCTGCCGATGAGCGGTTCCGGGCCGCGCACGACTGGCTCGCGAAGCTTGCCGACGACGCCGGCTGGATCCCGCACCTGCAGGACAGCGGCGTGGTGTGGCCGGCGAAACTGTTGCTGCGCGGCGACTACTTCCATCCCGGGCATGGCTTCGGAGAGCTCGCCCGCCGCTGGCTGACCCCGGACGAGATCGCCGAGGAGCTGTCGTGGCTGCCACCGTCGCCGCCGCGTCTGTCGGCGGCGAACGCTGCGGAACGCGGCTCGGAGTTGCTGGCAACCAGCCGATACGCCGTATTCCGCGGAGCGAACACCCAGACGGTCGTGAACTACGGCCCCCACGTCGGGCATGAGCTGGAGTCGCACAGCCACCATGCCGCCCTCGACTTCGTCATCTCCGCCGACGGCGTCCCGGTGGCATGGGAGGCGGGCTGCCCACCGTCCTACGACGACCCCGGGTATTACGACTGGTATCAGGCCACCCGCGGGCACAACACCATCGAGCCGCCCGGCGTACAGCTGTCGACGGCGCGGACGGTGGTCCTCGACACCTTCCGGACCCTGCCACAGCTTGACGTGTTCGCCGGACACCACGACGGGTATCCGGTGCGCCACGACCGCCGCATCGTGTTCGTCCGGGCCGAGCCGCACTACTGGCTCATCAGCGACGTCCTCGGGCAGAGCGGGTTCGTCTGGCGGATGCACGGCCTGGCCCCGTGGTCCGAGCACGAGCAGGGTCATCGCACCGCCGGGATGCTGGCGATTCCGGCTGATCCGGCGGGCGTCGAGCACACCTCGGGCCCGGCGCGCATTCCGGACCCGGCGAACCGGCAGGCCGACTACGGCACCATCCACGGCCTGCACCTGACCTTCGCCGGTGACCGCAGCGACGTGCTGCTCGTACCCTCGTCCGCGGGCCCGCTCCCGGCGACGCTGAGCCGCCTCGGGCAGACGCTCGTCGTGCGGATCGGCCGCTTCGAGGACCACCTGACCGCGACGACGTGGGCACGATTCGACGCCGAGACCGGTTCGTTGATCGAGGACGCGCAGTGGAGCTGATCGACGCCGACGCGCTGCTGGGCCGCCATCCCCGGGCCGATGTCGGGCTGGGCACGGTGGCGCAATTGCTGTCCCGGATGGACGCCGTCGGCATCGGTGCGGCCGTCGTCGGGCACACCTTGTCGTGGCTTCACGATCCCGCGGTGGGCAACGAGCAGGTCGTCGAGCTCGTCGCGGAACAGCCGCGGCTCAGCCCGGCCTGGGTGATGCTGCCGTCGCACAGCGGCGAGACCGGGCCGGTGGATCGCTTCACGGCGGCCGCCCGCGACAACGGAGTGGTGGCGGTACGCCTCTACCCAGCCGATCACGGCTTCGACCTGACCGGCAGCGATTGCGCGCCGATGCTGGCGGCGTTGGCCGACGCCGGCCTGCCAGTGCTGCTCGACGCCGCACAGGCGAGCTGGGCGGCGATCGAGACCGCCGCGACCACACATCCGGATCTGTCGATCGTCGTCGGACAGGTCGGTTACCGTTCGCTGCGGGCGATGGCCGGCGTGCTGGACCGCACCTCCAATGTGCACATCGGCCTGGCGAACATGTCGTCACACTGCGGACTGGAGTGGCTGGTGGACCAGTTCGGTGAGCGGCGTCTCGTGTTCGGCACCGGCGCGTTGGAGCGGGACCCGGCCGAGGCCGTCACCCGGCTGTTGTGGTCCGAACTCACCGACGGGCAGGTGGCGGCCATCGGTGCCGCCAACCTGCGCGATCTCACGGCTGGAAGGTGTGTGCCCGCATGACCTCGCTGACCAGCGCGGTGTTCGCCCGCCGTGCCCAGCGGCAGTTCACCATCGTGGACGCGCACGCGCACGCCGGGCCGTACAGCCTGTTCTTCATCCCCGACAGCGGGCCGGACGCGATGGTGCGGGTGATGGACCGTTGCGGGGTCAGCCGAGCCCTGTTCTCCAGCCACCTGGCGATCCAACTCGACGCGTCGGCCGGCAACGATGTCACCGCAGCCGCCGTCAGCGCTCATCCCGGACGGCTGTCGGGGTATCTGGTGATCAATCCGTGGCAGGATCCGCGCGCCGAGGCCGAGCGCTACGCCGACGATCCGCGGTTCGCTGGGATCAAGCTGCACCCGAGCCTGCACCACTATGCGCTCACCGGACCGCGCTACGCGGCCGCCTTCGAGTACGCCGAACTGACCGGCTGCCCGGTGCTGACCCACACCTATGCCGGCTCCGAATGGGACGACCTGTCGGTGGTCGCGGCGGTGGCCGAGCGCTACCCGAGTGTGACGATCCTGGCCGGGCACAGCGGCATCACGCCGACCGGGTTCGACTCGGCGATCGCCGTGGCGCGGCGGATGCCGAACGTCGTGCTGGAGGTGTGCGGCTCCTTCATGCGCGGGGAGGACATCATCCGGATGGTCGGCGAGCTCGGCGCCGACCGGGTCGTGTTCGGCAGCGACTTCCCCTTCATCGACCTGCGTATGTCCCTCGGGCGGGTGATCTTCGCGCAGCTCAGCGACGAGGAACGGGCGGCTGTGCTGGGCGGGACCATGCTTTCCCTGCTGAGCCGACAGCGGTCCGCGCACGGTACGCTACGAGGGGTAGCGTGACATGCGGCGCAGCGCTCGGAGGTCGTCACAAGTGGCACGGCTAGGGTTGGGCACCAGATCCGAGATCGTCATCGGCGTCATCGGTCCGCTCGATCTCGTCGAGCGGATCATGTTTATGGGTCGCGAGCCAGGCATGCGGGATTGGCGGCTGGTCGGCTCGGCGCACAGCGCGGAGCAGGAGACCCGCGACCGGCTCATGAAGATCGTCGACGGCATCGATGTCGCGCTGTTCACCGGGCCGCTGCAATACGACTTGGCCAGGGCCGAGGGCGAACTGCCGGTCCCGAGCACTTATGTGCCGGTCTCCGGAGCGTCGATGTACTCGGCGCTGCTGAGCGGGACCGTCGCCGGCACGTGCGACCCCGCGCGGGTGAGCGTGGACTCCATCGCCGAGGCCGACGTCAGGGAGTCCTACGACGAGATGAACGTGAGCACCGCCGGTGTCCACGTGCTGGAGTACCAGGGGCCGACGTCGGTCAAGGAGTTCCTGGCGTTCCACGAGCGGCTCTATCGTTCCGGCCAGACCTCTGCCGCGCTGACCACCGTGCGGACCGTCGCGCAGAGCCTGCAGGCCAGCGGGGTGCCGGCCCTGCGGATGCTGCCGACTGCCCGGACATTGCGTACGGCGCTCAACACCGCTGCGCTGCTCGGCACGGGGAGCAAGCTCGAGGAGTCGCAGATCGCGATCGCGATCGTGCAGCTGCCGCAGGCGTACCGGCAGGGGCACGCCGGGCCGAGCAACTATTGGCAGCAGGAGCTGCGGCTGTCTCTGCACCGCACGCTGCTGATCGAGGCGCAGCGGATGGGTGCCACGGTCATGCCGTGGGCGGAGTACAGCTATCTCATCGTCGCGACCGTGGGCTCGCTGGCCCAGGCGACGGAGGGGCTGCGCGCGGCACCGTTCCTGGACAGCATCCGGGAGGAGCTCGGCGCGACTGTCGAGATCGGAATCGGTCTGGGTCGCAGTGCTCGAGATGCCGAGGTCAACGCCGCGACCGCGGTGGGGAGGGCGTCGGCGACCGAGGCGATCCTGATCGACGCGAACGGCGACGTGGTCTCGCTGCCGGCCCGCCCGCACCATCGTCAGGCCGACGCCGTCGCGGCGACCGTGACGGCGTCCTCGGCGCGGTCGAAGGGGGTGCAGGTGCTCGGCCGGCTCATCGACCAGCTGGGCGTGGACGGTGGCTCCGGCCCCGAGGTGGTCGACGCCGAGGCGGTCTCCGAGCTCTTGGGCATCAGTGCCCGCAGCGCTCGCCGGACGCTCAACGAACTGGTCGAGCAGGGACTGGCCTGGCCGGTGCCCGCCGCCCGGTCGGCCCAGGTCGGCCGGCCGCGCCAGCAGTACCGGCTGGTCGCCGAGAAGCTCGGACGCTAGCCGCCGACCGGCGCGTCCGAGCCCTCCTCAGTCCACTTCGATGTGGCCGTCTCGCACGTCCACCAGGGCAGGCTTGACGCGCCTCAGTTCGTCGTTGGCCGCCGGGCAATACTGGCGGCTGTTGTACTCGAACGCCGGTGACGACCACGGCAGCGCTGCGGCCAGGCGGGCCGAATGCTCGAGCGCCAGGTCGACGGCTGTCAGATCCTGGATCGTGACGAACAGCCGGCGCTGCCAGGCGAATTCGTGCGCGCGCAGCGCCAGGCTGCTGCCCTTGCTCGCCTTCACCACCAGACCGCTCCAGCCCTGGTCGGGTAGACCGGCGAGTTGATCGGCGCTGGCCAGGCCTTCGTCGATGAGCACCGGCTTGAGCCGCCCGACCGCCCGCAGGCCCCGAGGGTCGTCGGGGGCGTCGCGTGGCACCGGCTGCTCGACGTAGCCGATCGCGTCGAACGCCTCCCGATCGTTCAGCCGTACGCGTTCGAGCAGCTCGACGACGCCGGCGGTGTCGGCGTACCCCTCGTTGGGGTCCAGTGAGAGCCGGGGGCGGCCGGCTTTGGCGAAGACTTCGCAGACCCGGGCTGCGTCAGCGGCGGGGTCGCGCCCAGCCAACTTGATCTTGACGTGCCCGATGCCGTCGGGCGGTAGCGAAGCCACGTCGTCGACACCGACGACGTGCTGCACCGGCAGGCGATGCCGGATCGGGCGCAATGCCGCTGACAGGGCGGCATGCACCGCGTTGTCGACGGCCGCCAACGCCAGGGTGGCGGCCAGCGCCGGCATCGGGAGGCCGGCGGAGGTCTGCGCGACGGCGTCGTGCACCTCGAAGGGGTCGGCGGCGTCGACATCCTCGGCTGCCTTGGCCATCGCCAGGGTCGCGTCGCGCATCGCCTGGTCCTTGGCCGTCCACGAGAGCAGCGGTTCGCCGGGCCAGGCCCACGGCACCGAGAGCATGCTCGCTCCGGTGCCGTGGCGCTGACCCGAACGGACCCGTACGACGGCCATCGTGACCCGGTCGATGCTGGCCCCCGACAGGTGCAGCGGCCGAGCGAACAGCACGTCGCGGAACTCGACCCCGGTGAGGTTAAGCGGCGCCATAGATGCTCGCGACCACGTTGTAGGACGCCGCGTAGCTGGTCAAGACGTTGTTGGTGTCATATGTGTCGCTGCCGGACTTGTTCAGGCAGTAGATGAGCGAGCCATCGGTGATGCCGGCGGTGGCCAGGTCCAGCGCCGTGTCGACGACTGCGCCTACGTAGGTCGGCGAGGGCGCGATCGCCTCGCGGGCGAGCTTGGAGGCGTAGGTCATCAGGGTCGGCTTCATGTTCGGCACGAAGCCGTAGAGGTAGACGCTGGAGCTGCGGGCCGGTGTCCAGCCGGTGCCGGAGTCGAAGTCGCCGTTGGTCACGGTGAACCCGGTGCCGGTGATGCTGTCGAAGGTCACCGCGGTGTGGAAGTTCGTGACCGCCTTGGCGTCGTACATCTCGACCCGCAGGGTCGCCGAGGACTTGCCGGCCAGCAATGGCCGCAGGACCGCGTCGCTGACACTCACCGCGGTGCTCGCCGGAGTGCCGGCGACGTCGCGAGAGAAGACCACCGTGTTGTCGACGACGACCCGGGCGTACCGGTATCCGGCGGTGGCTCCGGTGAAATCGTCCCAGACGTCGAACGTCAGGCCGTAGGACGAGGCGGTCGGGTTCACGCTGACGGTCGTGGAGTAAGACGTCTTCCAGCCCGCGGCGGAGACGGTGTTGCCGGGGAAGTAGAAGTGCGCGCAGCGGGCGCTGCCGGCGCAGCTGATCGCGTCGTACACCGCCCGGGTCTCGGGGTCGGCGTTGGCGGAGTTCGTCATGTCGGTGCCGCTGGAATCGTTGCGGTACGGGAAGATGACGCCGTCGATGTAGTACCGGTACGCGCCCATCATGTTGCTGTACCCGACGAGCTGCGAGTAGTAGACCACCGGGCGGAACTTGATGGCCGGGTTGACCGCCCGCGCCGCGTTGACCATGCTCTCGGTGTAGGCCCGGGTGTACTTGGCGGCGTTGCCGAAGAAGTCGTCGATCGCCCAGCCGGTCAGGTTCGGGTAGGTCACCGACAGCTCCGCGATCTCGGTCGCCCACTGGACGTAGTCCAGGTAGTACGGCGGCATCTCGTTGCCGGCCGTGTCCTTGGACTCCGACGGTGGGCAGATGTACACCCAGACGTCGATGCCGGCGTCGGCCGCGGCGCTCAGGAACGCGGGCAGCGTGTTCCAGTCCCGACCGCCGCGCAAGCCATAGCAGATGAGGTACGCGTAGGTGTTGACATGGGCACCGGTCAGTTTGGCGATGGTGGCGTCGACGTCGATGTCCTTGTTGGTGTCGGCGTATCGGATCGGCGTGGCGTAGTCGCCCTTGATCGGCGGCGCGGCCGCCGCTGTGGCGGTCACGGATCCGGCCGCCGTGGCCTCGGTCGGTACGCCGAGGACCATGGCGCCGAACGCCACGGCCGCGGTGATTCCGGAGATGAACAGTCTGCGCACGTGGAACCCTCCCTAGCGGATGAGCAGCGGGTTAGTGCAGGCGTTGCCGCCGGTATTCGGCCGGCGCGCAGCCGAGGTGCCGTTTGAAGACGATGCGGAAGCGTTTGGCGCTGCTATAGCCACTGCGCGCGGCGATCTGCTCGATCGGCAGGCGAGTGGAGGCCAACAAGGCGCGGGCATGTGCGAGCCGGCACCCGGTGAGGTAGTGCCGGAAGGTCTCGCCCCGTCGGCGGCGGAACAGGTGCGAGATGTAGAACGGGCTCACGGCGACCGCTCCGCCCACCGAATCCAGGCTCAGCGTGGGGTCGCCGAAATGCCGGTTGATGTGCGCGAGCGCGAGTTCCAGCGGATCGCCGGGTGCGGCCGGGTCACCGATGAGGCGGGCGATGAGCGCTTCCAGCCAGAGACGCAGGTAAGAGCGTTCGTGGATCTCCGCCAGCTCGAACAGGTCGGTCAGGGGAACGGCCGACCAGTCCACCGACCCGTCGGCCAGGCGCTGGGCTCCGGTCGCCTCGGAGGCGCTGAGCAACGCGGCGATCAGTCCGTGGCGCAGCGACTGCGGGGTGGCTCCAGGTTGCGCGGCGGTGCGGCCGACCCAGCGGACGAGGACCTCGACCGCGGCGCGCCGGTCGCCCCGGCGCAGGCAGGCGGCCAGCGCCGTCTCCACCCGTGCCGAGGGCTGGGCGGATGGTTCGCCGCCGGGCGTGGCCTCGCGGGCCGGCGGGATGACCCGGTCGCCGGTGTCGGACAACAATTTGCGGGCGGCGGTACGCGCTGCCGCTTGCTGTGCCTGGTGGGCCAGGACGGGCTGACTGAGCGCCACCGTCGCCGTCAGCTCCGTTCCTCGCCGGATCCGATCGCGGATCTGGTGGGCGAGGTCGGCCGCCTGGCGAGCCAGCGCCACCCGGTCCTCGCCGGCGAGGGTGACGATCCAACTGTCCGGCGGTTCGTGCGTCACCTGGCCTCGGTCGAGTGCCTCGATCTCGGATCGGCACCGGGCGAGCTGGTCCGCCGCCCACCGTTCGCCACGGCTGCGCGACGCGAGGACGAAGTCGTCCGCGTCGACGACCATGGCAACGGCGTACCGCATGTGCAGACGGTACCGAGCAGAGGCCGACTTACGCTAGTCCCAAATTACGGTAACGGCCGACCGAATCATGATGCGGCGAAGCGAACCGGATTGATCAACGTGCCCAGGCCGGCGACCGAGGCGTGCATGACGTCGCCGTCGCTCAGTGGGGCCAGGCCGGCAACTGTGCCGGTCGCGATCACGTCGCCGGGCAGCAGTGTCATCCCGTTGGAGAGATCTTCGATCAGGCGCGGGATGCCGAAGACCATGTCCGAGGTGTTGGCCTGCTGGCGCAGGTGCCCGCCGACCTCCAACCGCAGCTCCAGCGCCTGCGGATCGGGCACCTCGTCGGCCGTCACGAGGTAGGGCCCGAGCGGGGCGAACGTGTCGAACCCCTTGGCCTGATCCCACGGCACGTTGCGCGCGATGTTCGTCAGCTGCAGGTCCCGCGCCGTCACGTCGTTGATCACCGTGTAGCCGGCGACCGCCTCGCGCCACCGGTCGGCGGGGAGGTCCCGCGTCTCGGCGCCGATGACGATCGCGAGTTCCACCTCGTGCTCGAGGTGCCGGGTCCGGGCGGGGGCGACCACCGTCTGCCGGTGACCGATCAATGCCGACGGCGGCTTGAAGAACAGCACCGGCTCCGGTGGCACCTCCAGCCGGCTCTCCGCCGCATGGGCCGCGTAGTTCAACGCCAGGCAGCAGATCTTCGTGCAGGTGGCCACCGGCGGCTCGAACAGGACCTCCTCCGCGTCGAGGGGGTCCGCGCCGGTGCGCCGCATGCGTTCGATCGCGTCGGTCAATCCGGCCACGCCGTACTCCCGCAGCAGGGCGACGGGATCGCCGGACATGTCCGACGGCAGGGGCAGCAGAGCCCCCGTTTCGCGGTCGAGGGCGGTCACCTCGACAGGTGCGCCGGCGGCGCGCCTGATCCGTGCAAGAAACATGCGGCCCAGCCTCGCTGGCCGCGCGCCGCCCGGGCAAGACCACCCGGTTGCGCTACCTACCCGATTCTTGTCCTGTTCCTTGACCAGGCCCATGGCTGGCTTCGTAGCGTCACATCGTGACCGCCGAGAAACGCCCTCAGAACGCCGCCGTCAAGCTGCACACCGCCGCCCGGGAGGTCCTTGCCGGTGGAGTGTCCAGTGACGCCCGCCGCTTGCCTGGTACGCCGCTCTACGTAGACCGGGCGGCCGGATCACGGTTGTGGGACGTCGACGGCAACTCCTACATCGACTACGTGCTCGGGCAGGGGCCGGCGATTCTCGGGCACTGCCCGCCGCCGGTCGTCGACGCGATCCGCGCGCAGGCCGGTCGCGGTATCGTCTACTCCGCCCAGCACGAGGCCGAGGTGACCGTGGCGCAACGATTGTGTGCGATGGTCCCGGTGGCCGAGCGCGTACGGTTCAACACCGTGGGCTCCGAAGCCGTCCACGCGGCTCTGCGGCTGGCCCGCGGCTACACCGGGCGCCCCAAGGTGCTCAAGTTCGAAGGCCACTACCACGGCTGGTTCGATCCGGTGCTCTACAGCGTGCATCCCGCCATGGACGCCGCCGGGCCGGCCGAGCGCCCGCAACCGGTGCCCGGCACCGGCGGGCAGCAATTGAGTTCCGCAGCCGATCTCGTCCTGGCGCCGTGGAACGACCTCGACGCCCTGCGCGGACTGCTCGAGCACCACGGCGAGCAGATCGCCGCCGTCGTCATGGAGCCGATCCTGTGCAACACCGGTGCCATCGTGCCGGACCCCGGCTATCTCCAGGGCGTACGCGAATTGTGCGACAGGCACGGTTGCCTGCTCATCTTCGACGAGGTGATCACCGGTTTCCGGGTCGCGCCCGGCGGCGCGCAGGAACTCCTCTCCGTCACACCCGACCTGGCCGTCTTCGGCAAGGCGATGGCCGGCGGCATGCCGGTCTCCGCACTCGCCGGGCGGGCCGAGGTCATGGACCTCATCACCGACGGCGCGGTCGCGCACGCCGGAACGTTCAACTCCCACCCGGTCGCGATCGCGGCCGCCGAGGCGACTCTGCGGATCCTCGACGAGCAACGCGATGAGATCTATCCCCGGCTGTTCCAGCTGGGCGCCGCCCTGATGGACGGAATCCGTGCCGCTGCCGCGAAGGCGGGTGTGCCGATGCTCGTCCACGGGCCGGGTCCGATGTTCCAGACCTACTTCACCACCCAGGACCGAGTACGCGACTACCGCGACTTCGCCGCCACCGACCGTGCTGGGATGGCTCGACTTCACGGTCTCCTGCTGGACCAGGGGGTGAACATGGTTCCCCGGGGGCTGTGGTTCCTGTCGGCCGCGCATACCGACGACGACATCGACCGCACGGTCGCGGCGGTCGCGCGGGCGTTGCAGCAATGGTGATCCGGGTCGGCATGGTGGGGGTCAACACCTCCCACGCGACCGCTTTCGCGACCGCGATCGGCGCGCTGCCGGATGCCACGCTGGCCTGGGTGTGGGGCGGCGAGGTGCGGCCGGATCAACCCGATGCCGCCACGCTCGCCCGCACCCACGGCATCCCCGCAGTCGTGCGTGCGTCGACCGACCTCCTCGGCGAGACCGATTTGGTCCTGGTCATCGACGACACCGGCGGTGGGCGTAGCCATGCCGGGCTGGCCCGTCCGTTCCTGCAGGCCGGCGTGGCGACCTTCGTCAACAAGCCGATGACGCTCGACCTCGCCGAGGCGGCGTCGCTGTTCGGGTACGGAACACCGGTCACCAGCTCGTCAGCGTTGCGGTTCAGCAGTGAGATCGTCGCTGCGCGCGATCGAGTCGCCGCGGTGGGCGCCCTGTCGAGCGTCATCAGCACGGGACCCGGCGAGTGGTTCTACTACGGCGTACACGCCGTCGAGCAACTGTTCGCGGCCACCGGCGGTGGTGTCGAGTGGGTACAGCGGCTGAGCTGGCCGCAGCGGGACGTGGCGATCCTGGGCTATCACGACGGGCACACGGCCGTCGTGCAGACCTTGCGCGACGCGAAGAACTCGTTCGTGCTGAGCCTGCATGGCGAGCACGGTTGGCTGACCGTCGAGACGGCCGACGCCACGGCGTTCTACCAGGGCCAGATGGCGGCCGCGGTGACGATGGCGCGTACTGGTGTGCCACCGGTCGCGGCGGCTGAGACGTTGGAGGTGCTCGCGGTGCTGCGCGCTGGGGAGGTCTCGGCGGAGCGGGCCGGTTCCCGTGTCGCGCTCGCCGAAGTTCAGCCGTAAGACCCGATCCACGGGAAATCCGGCGACGACGCGGGGTCGAGAGGCGGCGGGTGGTGTCGCGCGCCCCTCGACCCCGTCATTGCGCAGCCTGGCCGCACCGTCCGGTGGCACCATCTGTCGGTGCCGTCCGGCGGCTCCGTCAAGCGCCCAGGACCTTGCTGACGGCGGCGGCGATGTCCGCGGTGTCGTCGGCGGATCCGAGCAACGTCTGATGGGGGAGCCAGACGGTCTGGGCGGCCACGCGATCGGTCACCGGGCAGTCCCAGCTCGGCAGTGGCGCACCGGTGAGCGACGCGAGCGCCTCCGCCTTCTGGCGCAGCGCCTCGTTGCGGTGCAGACCCTGATAGCCGGCCATACACGGGATGCCCTCGGCCGCCAACGCTTGGACGAACCCGTCGCGGTCCCGGCCGGGCACCTGGAACAGGAAGAGATGCAGTCCGTGCTCGGTGACTCGCGGATCTTCGCTGGGCAACACCACCTCGGTGTCGCGCAACAACGAGGCGAGGAGAGCGGCGTTGGCGGAGCGGGTGGCCTGCTGCTGCGGGTGCCGGCGCAGTTGCGCGTCGAGGACCGCCGCCTGGAACTCGGTCAGCCGCAGGTTGTATCCGACCCGGTCGTGCTGGTACCAGCCGCCGCCGCGGACCCGGCCCAGGTTCACCATGGAGTACACCTCGTCGGCAAGCTTCTCGTCGTCGGTCACGACCGCGCCGCCTTCGCCGGCACTGATGTTCTTGCTGGTCTGGAAGCTGAAGGTGCCGCAGGATCCGATCGCTCCCACTCGCCGCCCGCGCCAGGACGCGCCGTGTGCCTGCGCGGCGTCCTCGATCACGGGAATCCCATGGCGGGCGCCGATGTCCAGGAGCGCGTCCATGTCGCACGGCCGGCCCGCGATGTGCACGGCCATGATCGCTCGCGTACGCGGTGTGATGAGCGCTTCGATCTGCTGAGGATCCAGCAGATGAGTGTCGGCGCGGATGTCGGCGAAGACCGGGACGGCGTTGGCGAACAGCACGGCGCTGGCGCTGGCGACGAAGGTGTACGCCGGCACGATCACCTCGTCGCCGTGGCCCACGCCCATGGCGTGCAGCGCCGCCACCAGCGCCAGCGTGCCGTTGGTGAGGCAGATCCCATGTGCGGCCTGCTGGTACTGCGCGAACGCAGTCTCGAATCCGCTGACTCGGTCGCCGTGTGTGCTTCCCCATCGGCCGGAGGCGAGCACCTCGGCGATCGCCGCGCCTTCCTCCTCTCCGGCGACCGGCCATCGCGGGAACGGGGCCTCGCGGACCGGCGTACCGCCGTCGATCGCGAGCGTCGATGACATGACCCACCTCATTTTCGGCTGGCAATTAGTGAGGTTAAGGCTAGCCATAAATGATCGCAGGGGAAAGGCTGCCTCTTCGGAGACGACGCGGCCTTTCAGAGGCGAGCCGGATCGCTCCGATATCTTCAGGCCATGGCATCGCGTGCCGTGGCCGCCACGGCCGCCGTGCTCGGGGCGATCAGCGGATTGCTGCTCGTCCGGGCGGTCGCACCCGGGGCCCTGGACGACTATGTGAGCGCTTCGGGCGTACCGGGGCAGCCGCACCCGGCGTCGTATCGGCTGGGCATCTACGGCCTGGCCCTGACCGCCGGACTGCTCGCCTGGGTGACCAGGTCGATCGTCGCGCTGCCGCTGGCCGTCGCGGTGCCGATGATCGCGCTGTCCGGATCGGTCGCCTGTACGCCCGGCTGCCCGCTGCCGCCCTACGAACAGAGCACGGCACAAGACCTCCTGCACGCCACGACCAGCATCCTCGGCGTCGGTCTGTGCGCGTTGGCCATGCTCGCGGCCGCATGGCGGGGGAGCACGTTCTCCAGGATCGCCGTCTTCGTGACCTGGCCGCTGCTTGCCGGGACCGCGATCGGGATCGTCGCGGTCGGGCGCGGCGCGGTGACCGGTGTGCTGGAGCGGCTGGGCCTGGTCGCCTGTGTGGTGTGGCTCGTCGGCTTCGCCGTCCAGCTGACGCGGCGCCCGCCCCCGCATGGATAGCGTCCGGCTCGGCCGCGGCCGAGCCGGACACCCCCCGATCAGTGGTTGTTGTTGAGCCAGATGCACGAGTTGTCGCTGCCGGTCCACCGCCAGCAGATGTGGTCGCGGCTCTGCGGCCCGTACTCGCCGTCGACCCCGATGCCGAGGGCGGACTGGACGTTGCGCAGCGCCGTCTGCGTGTAGCCGCCGAAGTCGTTGTCGACTCCGTTGGGCCCGAGGTTCTGCCCGTAGATGTAGGACAGCGTGCGCTGCAGCTCGCCGACTCCCGAGTTGTGGTCGCCCCGGATGAGCAGGCAGTTGAAGTTGAACGTGCTGGTGACGTACGCCGGAATCCAGGCCGTCGCGCCGGGAGCTCCGGACCAGGTCGAGGTGTAGACGCCCGCGCCGTTGCAGTGCGGCAGGGCGGCCTCGGCCGGCTGGGCGACCGCGACCGTGCCGGTGGCGGCGATCAGACCGGCGACGGTCAGGCGGAGGAGACGTTGCAGCAAGGAGAACCCCCTTGGGGTCGGTGCGGAGTGCGCGCGCGACGCTGCGGCGCGGGCTTGCCCCACCATCGTTTCGTCCATAGATCATCGTGGACAGGAGGTCGACCGGAGATTGACCGGCACTTTCCGGCCCGCCTGAGTTCAGGCGGCTCCGCCCGGCCGGTGGCGCGCCGGGTTCGACCGGCTCATTTCGCGGCGGCGAGCTTCGCCTGGATCTTGCTGGTGTCGGCACCGAGGGAGACCAGGATGTCCAGCGCCTGCCGCCAGGCGGCCTGAGCCGAGCCGGGGCCACCGGCGGCCAGGTGAGCGTCGCCGAGCAGCCCGAGGGCCTCCGCCTCCAGCTGCCGATCACCGATTTCCCGGCGGAGGCGTACGGCGTGTTCGTAGGAGCGGACGGCTTCTGTCGTAGCCCCGAGTTCGAGGTGGGCGTGACCGATGCTGCCCCAGGTGATCGCCTGCCCCAGCAGGTTGTCGGCGGAGGTGAACAGGGCCAGTGCTTCTTCGCAGCTGGCGAGCGCGGCTTGGTGATCGCCCAGTTGAGCGTGAGACCAGCCGATGGCGTTGAGCGCGAAGGCCTGGCCGGTCACGTGCCCGGCCGCCCGATGCAGTCGCAACGCCTCCTGGGCATGGCCTAGGGCGCCCTCGGGCTGGTTGTTCTGGTCGCAGATCCAGCCGAGGTTCAGTTCGACCCGGGCCTGCCCGGCCAGGTCGCCGAGCAGCCGATACCGATCGAACGCCTGCTCGAGGTGGCGCTGCGCGTCGGCGTAACGGCTGAGGGAGATGTCGGCGAAGGCGAGCACATTGTGGGCGTACGCCTCAGCGCGGTGATCGCCGAGCCGGACGGTCGCCGCCAGCGCCACCTGGAGGCTGCTGGTCCAGTCCTGCCAGTAGCCACGCCGAAGCAGGTACGTCGTGACGGCCCAGGCCAGATGACACGTGTGGTGGTCGAACCCGTGATCGGCCGTCGCTTGCAGCACTGACAGCAGCACCTGGTGCTCGTCGCCGAACCAGCCGATCGCGTGATCACGGTCGGCCAGGGTAACCGTGGCGACCCCGGGTCCAGGCGGATCGATCGGCAGCCGGTCGCGTTGCGGATACAGCAGCTTGTCGGCGGCGTACGCGGCGGCCAGGTAGTGATCGAACAACCGGGAACGGGCGGCGTGCTGATCGGCCGCGGTGTCCTGCTCCGACGCCAGCTCGGCGGCGTACGCCCGCAGCAGGTCGTGGCAGGTGTACCGGCCGGGCCGGTGCTCGGTCAGCAGATGCGCCCTGGTCAACTCGGCCAGCCGGCGGCGCGCCTGCGCAGGGGTGACGCCGGTGAGGCTGGCCGCCGCGGCGACCGAGAAGTCCGGTCCCGGATGTACGCTCAGCAGCCGGAACAGCCGGGCGGTCGGCTCGTCGAGGGTCCGATACGACCACGACATGACCAGCCGCAGGTCGGTGACCGGTTCGCCGCCGTCGAAAGCATCCAGCCGAGCCGCGCCCAGCTGAGCTGCGTCCGGGCGATCGGAGCCCGGGCCACCGGCACCTGGGCGAACTGCGCCCGCGCGATCGGCGTCCGGGCTGTCGGGGCGCGAGTGATCCGGCGTTGGGCGAAGATCGGCCGCGACGTCCGAGAGAGCGAATCCACTATGGATGGCCGCCCGCGCGGCGACCACGGACAGCGCCAGCGGCAACCCGGCCGAAGCGCCGACGATGGCGTCGACCGCGGCCGGCTCGGCCGTCACCCGATCCGCGCCCAGCCGCCGCGTCAGCAGTTCGCGGGACTCGTCCGGCGTCAGGAGATTCAGCGTGATCGGATGCGCGCCGTCCACGCTGACCAGTCCGGGGAGCTGATCCCGGCTGGTGACGACGACGAAGCACCCCGGCGCGCCCGGCAGCAGCGGGCGTACCTGGCCGGCGTCTCCGGCGTTGTCCAGCAGCACCAGCACCCGTCGCCCGTTCAGCAGGCTCCGGTAGCGGGCGATCTGTTCGTCCATGGTGGTCGGCATCCGGTCGCCCGGGCCGGTGAGCGCGTTGACGAACCCGGCCAGCGCCGTGCTCGGGCTCACCGGCGTACCGGTCGGGTCGAAGCCGCGCAGATTGACGTAGAGCTGACCGTCGGGGAAGTGCCGGGCGACCCGATGCGCCCAGTGCACCGCGAGCGTGGTCTTGCCCACGCCGGCGGTGCCGGACACGGTCGCGAGGACCATCGCGGTCGGCTGATCCGCCGACCGCGCCAGGATCTCGTCCAGCCGGGCCAGCGCGTCGGCGCGGCCGACGAAACCGTAGCCGTCTGCGGGCAGTTGCGCCGGTACGCCGGACGAGGGAGCGGAAGCCGGTGCCCCGGTGAGGAACCGGTCGCGCTCGGCGCCGTGCAGGTCGAAGGCGTCGGCCAGCAACAGCATGGTCGCCGGCCGGGGCCGGGCGATGCGGCCCGCCTCCAGATCCCGAATGTGCCGGACCGACAGCCCCGTCTTGGCGGCCAGATCCTCTTGGGTCAGCGCGCTACGCCGCCGATGTTCCCGTGCTGCCTCCCCGAACACCCGATCACGGTAACGACAGTGTCCGGCGTGGACAATCGGCGGATTCGACGGTGATCGCCGGTGGACCGGCCGTATCGATGATCTCGCCCCTGCGCCGAGGTGCCTCGTGCAGCGATACATGGCAGTATGTATGGCTGTCTGATCTAGCGACGGGCACGCGGGAGGGACGACGGGGTGGAAGACGAGGACGATCCGTTCGCTTCTCATCTGGCTCGAATGCGGAGGATCGGCGAAAGGGAAGAGCCCTATCGCGGCGGCAGTCCTTACGAACAGGCGACGAACTACTATCTGGACCATCTGGTCGATCGGTGTGCGGATGAGGCGCGGCGGCGGCTGCCGCCGGGCCACCCGACCTCCATCGACCTGCTGATCTGCATGACAGGCATGTCGCCGCGGCCGATTGTGCTCGCCTACAAGGTATTGCGTCCCAAGCGGCTCGTGTTGATCACTTCCGACGCGGCGCATGAGAGTGTGAACGTGGTCCATGATCATCTCGTCATGGGCGGCTCGTTGCGCGGCGCAGACTTCTCGGCTCGCCCGTGTGTGGCGACCGATCCGCTGGAGATCTACCGCATCGTTCGAGAAGAAGTCGACATCGTGACGCGGCGCAACTCCGGCTCGATCGCGGCGTACATCGACATCACCGGCGGCCGCAAGGTCATGGGCGCCAGCGCGGCGCTGGCGGCCTGGCAGCTCAATCTCGGCCTGTCGTATGTCGACGGCCTCTACGACGGCGACTTGAAACAGGCGGTGCCGGGATCGGACCGGATGCTGCTGCTGGACAACCCGACGTCGATCTTCGGCGACCAGGAGATGCAGGTCGCGCGTCAAGCGTTCGCCAGCGGCGACTTCGACGTGGCTCAAAACCGCTACGACGACCTGTCCGCCCGGCTCGTGCAACCCGCCCGGCCGCGCTTCATGGGCGCTCTGTCGGCGCTCTATCGTGCCTGGTCCAATCTCGACCGAGACGCTCTGCCCGGTGCGATCGAGCGGGTGGAGACCGAGCTTGCCCTGGTACGCCGGGAGCTGCCGCACGACGTCGAACACACGGTCTTCGACCAGCTGATGCACCTGAAGGACTTGGCTCGTGGGGATCCGCGAGCGTTGCTGCTCACCTTCAGCCTGCTGGACGATCACTACCGGCGCCTTGGACGGCATGACTTCGCGGCGCTGTTCTCCTACCGGACGATCGAACAGTGCCTTTCCGCGCATTTCAAGGCGAGCTATGGGGGCTTCGCACTGGACAACCCGGACTGGGACCTGCTCGGCTGGGACCGGCAGCTGCTGCGGGAGTCGTACGAGCGGATGGTGAACCTCGTCCGCGGGACGCAAGGTCGGAGGTCGCTGCCGTCGCAGTTCGGCCCGTTCGCGGCGGCGGTTCTCATCGCGGTCTTGGGCGATCCGCTGGCGGGGCCGGCGGAGTTGGACGCGGCTGACGCGTTGCGACGACTCGAGCAGTTGGCGAAAGCGCGGAACCGATCTGTGCTGGCGCATGGCGAGGAGTTCATAGACGTCGACCTGTCCAGTGAACTGAACCAGAAGGCCCATCGGGTGCTGAGCGCCTACTGGCAGGTGCATCACGCCGGCGAGGAGCTTGCCGATCGGCTGAGCCGCCTCGCCTTCCTGCGAGGCGACTGGTGACGGCGGCGCGATCAGGTCCTCGCGGATCGACGTTCGTCGGACCATGGCTGGAAGAGTTCAGGGACCAGCTTGCACAGGTCCGTCAGGTGTTCCACGAGCCGGCGCTCCATCTCGCGGCATTCGACGCATTGGATCAGCGGCTCGGCCGCAACGGGCTTACCCGAGACAGGGTCGAGCGCGAGCTGGCTGAGGGAGTCTTCGATGCCTGGGAGATCAACGACGGTTCCAGTGACCGGCGTCGGTTCAAGCTGCCGACTCGCCGGCTGGAGGTGGCGCTGCATAGCGAGCGCTCGTACAGCGGCCCATGGACACTCACGGTGCTGGACAACGCGACGCCGCGGCGCGACGCGCCTGCCCCCTCGGACCTGCCGGTCATCCCAGGCCGGGTGACCTTGTATTACCCGGCCGATGCTCCGTCCTGCGATCTGAAGCCGCTGATCGAGGAGGTTCGGTCGCGGAGGTGGGCAGCCGAGGCCGAACGCACGCTGACACGGGTCCGGTTGTCACCACGAATGCAGGCGCAGTTGCGAGACGACGTCCGCCGCCGGTTCGGCTCGCTCCGCGCGCTCATGGAGCTCGACAAGCAGCGTGCGGCCAAGGGCGACCGGGCGCTGACCGAGGGAAGCGTGGTGGACGGGGCGGAGGTGTACGGGCCGACCCACCCGTACGCCGGCGAGCTGGTCGTGCGGCTGGACACCTCGGCGCCGTTCCAGATTGGCGACGATCTCTGCCGGCTTGCGGTCTGGCCGGTCGGAGAGCCGAAGAGCAGCGCGATCCTCGACGCGATCGAGATCGTCGACGAGGTGGTGGTGCTCGGCCTTCCTCGGTCCGGTGAGAGCGAACGACTGACTCGCTGGGCCCGACCAGGGAAGCGAGTCACCGTCTCGGAGACGGGACAGTTCCGTTTCCGGCGACATCTGATCGCGCTGTACAACTTTCTCGACGAGAAGACCACCGGGAACTGGACTGCCTTGGCGACCCTGCTGTGCGATCCGGCGCAGCTTGCCCACACGCATCGGCCGGATGAGCGGTGGGACGCCCGCCGGGCGCTCAACGTGCGGCAACGTCGTGCCGTCGCCGGCGCGTTGGACGCTCGGCACGCGTATGTCGTCCAGGGTCCGCCGGGGACGGGAAAGACCCAGGTCATCGCAGAGATCGCCGGCCGGCTCGTGGAACGAGGCGAACGAGTGCTGCTGACCGCGCCGACCCATGTGGCGCTGGACGAGGTGCTCCAACGGGTCACGGATGACGACGGGGTCCTGCCGCTGCGTCTGTCTTGGAACGACAAGTTCGTCGCGGAGGAAGTGCGGCGTTTCACGCTGAGCGGATACGACGCCACGATCGCGGCGAACCTGCGCATCCCCTCGACGAGCAAGATGGAGCAGTGGAGGAGGCGTCTGGGCGAACTGGGAGCCCAGCGCGGTGCCGTCGACGAGTGGCAGATGAGCCTGATCGAGCTACGGCGTGCGGAGAACGAGTCACAGGCCAGATCGGAGTACGCGGTTCGGCGGGTCACCGAGTTTCACGCGACGATGGCGGCGATTCATGCCGACCTCGAGGGCCTGCGGCAGCGGATCGTTCATCTCGGCCATGACCTTCAGCGGCTGCGCGAGGACGAGAGTGCGATTTCAGTTCGTCTTACGGAGCTCCAGCCGACCCGGGGCTGGTTCGGCCGGCTCCTTGACTCGGCCGGCATCGGGGTCGTCGCGCGGCTTACCGCAAAAGCAGCGAGGACGCGGCAGCAGCAGCAGGTGACGATAGACCAAGATCGCCGGGCCCGTGGGCAATGGCACGAGCGGTTCACCGTTGGCGAGCAGATCACCTCAGCGCATCCCGGCAACGTCCAGGCCGATCAGGCCGCCATCAGTGTGGCGGCACAAGTTCGAAGTTCGGCGTCCGAGCGGCATGCGAAGGCGGCGTACGGCCTGACGGTCAACGGCATCGCTGAACTGGTGAGCGACGAGAAGAGTACGGAGGGCTTCCGCCGACATCTGGAGCACGAATACAGCAGCATTCAGACGTTGGCGGCCGTTCAACAAGAATGGTTCGACCTCGTCGGCCTGACCGGCGCCGACGCTGCGGCAGATCAGCGGCAGGCGGAGGCGGTAATCGGTCGCGCGTTGTCGAGCGCCGTCAACCTCGTGTGCTCCACCACCACCGGTTTCGGCGGCGCCAAAAACTATCGCGACCTGGACTATGACACGTTGATCGTGGACGAGGCCAGCAAGGTCACCGTCGGCGAGTTCCTGATTCCCGCTCTGCGAGCGCGCCGAT
This sequence comes from Hamadaea sp. NPDC051192, assembly GCF_040682475.1. Lineage (NCBI taxonomy): Bacteria > Bacillati > Actinomycetota > Actinomycetes > Micromonosporales > Micromonosporaceae > Hamadaea > Hamadaea sp. NPDC051192. The sequence goes on along the minus strand of NZ_JBFBAZ010000006.1, from coordinate 33,414 downwards.
GGATTCTCGTCGGTGACGAGAAGCAGCTCACGCCCTTCGTCGATCCGGTCGTCGAACATCACATCCACGCCATGGCGGCGATCCACCTGCACGAACGCGGTGACAGCCCAGACGTCGGGTCCGCAGTGGAACTGCTGGGCTCATTGTGGACGGACCTGGAAGACGTCGAGTCCCATCCCTTTCGCACGCGCAACGTCAAGGCGATCGCCCGGCGGCTGGTGGAGCACGACCTCTGGGACGTCGCGCACCGGCAGACCTATCGCGATCAGCTCCGGCACCTGCCCCGCGACGAACCCGAACGACGGTTGCTGGAGGCCATGCGCGATCATCTGGTGACCAGCCTCTTTCAGCGTTGCGCGGCTGACATCGACCCGCAGAACGGTCCGCGGACGAAGTTGGTCGAACAGCGGCGGATGCCTTCGGCCATAGCCGAACTCGTTCGCGTACCCGTCTACGGCGGAGACTACCTGTCGCCTCGGCCGAGGACGCGGCCCTGCCGCAGCCGTTGCTGACGCCGTCGTTCACCCGGCCCGTAGTCTTCCTCGACACCGCCAGCCAGGCGTGGCCGTGGGACGACCTCCCCGACGGCAGTACCAGCTTCGTCAATGAGCTTGAGGCCGAGTGGGTCGTCGAGACCTGCCGCCGCTTCAACGGTGAGCTGGCACAGCTTGGCGTACCAGGGACGACGAGCATCAGCGTCCTCGCCTTCTATGGCGCCCAGGCGAGACTGATCCGGCACAAGCTCGGCTATCCCCGGTATTCGCGGTTCCCCAAGCTGGACTTCAAGGTCGTCGACTCGATCGATCGGATCCAGGGCCAGCAGAGCGACATCGTCGTCATCTCCTTCTGCCGAACGTTCGGCCGTCCGGCCGAGCGCAACGGTCGGCCACGTCCGCCGGGAAGAGCACCGGCCGGCTGGGCCGCATGGCTGCAGAACCTCAACCGGCTCAACGTGGCCTGCACGCGGGCCCGCCGGTCGATCGTGCTGGTCGGGCACCGTCCCACGCTGAGCGCCCTGCGCGCCACGCCGGAGGTCCAGCGGTTCTACGCGAACATGTTCGACCTGCAGCAGCGAGGGATCATGGAGGTCAACGTGGACTGGACCAAGGCATCCCACCGGCAGCGTCGATGATGACCAGCTTCCGCCGGACCGACGACCTTCCGCCGACCGATCGGCCGACTCTTCACGTCACTTGGGCTCGCCTGGCCATGTTGTGGTGGCGCGACACGCAGGTCACGGTCCCCGAACAGGTTGAGCTGACCCCGTTGGACCACTTCGCGCTTGCCGCCGTAGCCCGGCTCGGGAGCCTCGACGCTCCGGCTTTCGAGGAGTTCACCGGCTTGCCGCGGCTCGTGTTCAACGGGCTGGCTCGCCGATTGCACAGCCTCCGCCTGCTCGAGTGGCGCGACGAAGTCATGCGCCCGTGGCAAGATCACGCGTCCGTGCAGAACGGGCAGAACGCCATCAGGTCGAGCACGATATCGGTGGATCTCCTATACCTGCCCGAGATCGATGATCTGCTGGTGATTCCAGAAGGGCTCGCCGACTGGGAGAGATCGGGAGTCGATCCGGCCGGTGCGGCGCCGTTGCCGCTCGGAATGCACAAGACCAGCTTTCGGGAGCTGGTCGGCGCCAAGTTGAGCGCCGGCCTCATCGCCGACCTGCCGGCTGGTGTGATCTCCTTGGCCGACGAGGCGGATGAGGAGCTGACCGCCATGGCGGGGGCCACACCGCGGCCGCCGGTGCCGGTCTGCCCAGTGTTCGAGTGTGCGGCGACCCTGGTCCTAGGCGAGCAGCATCGGCGGATACAGGTCGAATTCATCGGCAACTCCAAGCGGCGGGCCGGTCGCGAAAACCGGGTGGCGCTGGATCTGACTGGCGCGTCAGGACTTGCGGAGCGTTGGTCGGGCGAAGTGTCGGGACTTGCCGAGCGGCGTGACGAACTCGACAAAGCCATGCGCGCGCTTGGGCTCACCGAGCCGCCGCACCCGAAACTCACCGTGGACGACTCCGGATCGTGGTGGTTGTCCGTCAGCGGCAGGCATGCGCGCGTACTGGCAGAGACGGGGCTACTGACCTTGCCGATCGGGCTCGAAGTCCGGCGCCGTCACGTTCACGCGACTGTCGCCCTGCGGCTCCGGCCGGCCGATGATGAGGCGCGGCTACTGCTCCGCCGGGACGAAGCGCTGCAAGCCGTTCTGCAGGATCACGTCATGCAAGGCGAGCCGATAGATCACCATGATCCACGCGTACGCGAGGGCGGGGGCGTGACCGCCTTGATGGCGCGAGCATGGCACCTCAAATACTTCACCGTGGTTCACGCGATGCGGGAGAACGAGGACTTCGCCTATGTCTGAGCCGGCCGACGTGATCGACCTCGGCAGTATTCGGTCCAGTGAAGGATTCTTCCTTCTGCGCGACCATCCGGCCGCGCCGGCGCCCACTCCGGAAGGCGACGATCAGTGGGCCTTCTGCTCCACGTTTCGCGCGTCGCCGCCATCGTTGCGCGATGCGGTCTTCGATCTCATTCGCAACGCCACCCACAAGGTCTTCATCACCAGTTTCATCATCGGCGACGACGAGCTGATCGAGTTGCTGGCGCAGACGGCCCGCCGCTTGACGGGCGGGGTGTACGTCATCAGCGGACTGAACGAGGCAAGCCTGCGAAGAGGCCTGGCGCATCTCGCCGACCGAGCGGGAGGAGACGAGATCAGCGCGAAGGTCGAGGCCGAGAAGAAGCGGTTCGTCTCGTTGACGAACCAGGGTGTCGCAGTCCGGGGCCACGACAACTGCCATGCGAAGTTCGTCGTCGTGGACGACAGCGCGGCCTGGGTCGGCACGGCGAATCTCGAGACGCGCGCGTTCAACCACGTCGGCGAGGTGGGCGTCGTTCTGCGTGACAGGCGTTCGGTCGACCGCCTCGCCAAACTGTTCGCCCGTATGTGGTTGACGGACTGCGCCTACGAATTGCCCGCGTTCGTCGACGGGTACCGAGTCAAGGAGCGCCAGGACCGTCGCGCGGCCGGATTCGCCGTGCCCGAGCCGATCCTCGACGGGCAGGCGTCGGTCATCTGGACCGATGAGCTTGCGGCCACCGATCCCTCGCACGCGGTACGCCGTCGCCGGGCGAGTCTGCATCACAGTCTGCTCGATGTGATCGACAAGGCGCGCGAGAACCTGCTCCTGGCGAGCTACAGCTTGAATCTGATGGCCAAGCGACCGGATCTTCTCCTCGACCGTGTCGCTGCCGCTGTCGGCCGAGGCGTCCAGGTCGAGCTGCTGGTCAGGGCGCTCAACGACCGGAATCGACATCGCGAGGACGCTGGACGGTTCCACGACCTCGGCGTACGCGTCCTGGCCGACGACAGCAATCACGCCAAGGCGGCCGTAGCCGACGATCGGTACGGCGCGCTTTTCTCGGCGAACTTCGATGCCGAACACGGACTCGTCCCCGGATCCGGCATCGAGGTGGGAGCTCGGCTGGACGGTACCTCTGCCCTGGCGCACCTCCACCAGTACCTCCGACATGCGCTTCAGCACGCGACCCGTGCCTACCTGCCGAGGCCGACCGCTCGCGAGCTCAATGCCGGCCTTGGCGTCGCTGTGCCCCAATGGCCGCTGGAGGCTGTGATTCGCGTCGGCTGCGACGACGTGACATGGCATCTCTTCAGGACAGAGGCCGAGCGGGGACCGGTGACGTGGGACCAGCAGGATGCGAAGTCGGTCGCCCTCCGCGCCGGGGGCCGACGGTTTCGACTCAGCTCGCGGGGCGGGACCTATGCCATGACTCACGACACTGAGGCGAAGGGCGTGGACGCATTGGCGGAGGTGGTCCGTGATGCCCATCGGCGCCATCCGAAGGGCCGAAGTCGCGGCGTCTGCACCGCCGTCGTCCATCGGGCCGCAGACCCCGGTAGCGGTCCGGCCACATGACTCTCGGCGGCGATGAAGAGCTGTGATGTTGCGAGACCAAAGGGCGTCCGGCCCGGCGGCAGCCGAGCCGGACGCCCCTTGGTCAGATCCGGTCGGCGACGATCATCAGGTACTGGAACGAGCCGTCGCGGTAGGAGGACAGGAACGGCTGCTCGATGCCGCTGCGGACCGAGGACTGCATGCGCAGTTCCCAGTACGGGATGGTCAACGGGGTCAGGTCGACCACCTTGACCGGCACCAGGCCGTTGGCCGCGAGCGCCTTGAAGTAGGTGCTGCGGGCGTGCACGTTGCACAGATAGTGGCTGTCGATGGTGCGTACGGCGGCGGACTTGTCACCCAGCACGTCGTTGTAGCAGCCGGTGATGTTGACGTAGCGGCCGCCGGGGCGCAGGATCCGGGCGAATTCGCGGTACAGGTCGAACAGGTCGACGTACATGGTCGTCTCGTTCGTCCACACCGTACTGATCGAGCCGTCGTCGATTCCGGTGTGCAGCATGTCGTGCAGGTGGAACCGGACGTGACTGTCGATGCCGCGTTCGACCGCCTGTTGGTTGGCGAAGTCGGCCTGCACCTCGGAGATCGTCATGCCGTCCACGTGGCAGCCGAACCGGGCGTGCGCCATGATGCTCGTGCCGCCCCGGCCGCAGCCGCCGTCGAAGAGCCGGTCCTCGGGCTTGATCGGGCCGAACTGGTCCAGGAGCAGGTCGGCCTGGGCCGTCTCCAGCCGGTGCAGCTCCTTGATGATCTCCTGGTCCCGGATCGCCCAGGGCGCCCTGGACACCGCCGGATCGGGCGTGCCGATGCCGTAGTGGTGATGGTAGAGGCCGTCGACCTTGCCGAGTTCCTCGTTGACCGGGTCGGTGGTGTGCACCCGCCAGTACGCGGCCACGCCCTTCTGATAGTCGCTGAGCGCCAGTTCTTGAGTGATGGGGGCCATCGCGGTACTCCTTATTCGGTGCGGTGGTCGGCGTCGCGGAACCGGACGCTGCTGCGGTGCCATTCCCGGCTGCCGGCCGCCCAGTTGCGGATGCCAGCCAGGAAGAAGTGGAGTTCCACGGAGCCGATCTCGGTCAGCTCGCGGCACTCGTCGTCGAAGGCGGCCATCACCTCGTTGTGGATGTCGACGCTGATCGCGGCGGCCTCCGCCAGGCTGCAACCGCGTTCAGCGGACACCACGAGCGGCAGACCGCCGTCGGGGCTGTCCTGGGCGCTCTCCTTGGCCATCGAGTACAGGTCGTTGACGATCACCGTCGTCAGGCCGAGGAGTTTGGTGGCCCGCCGCAGCCGGGGTTCGAAGTACAGCTCGGCCGGCAGTTGGTACCCGGTGACCAGATCGGTGGTGGTGACGCAGGGCAGGAAGCTGTTGACCTGGCGGGCGGCCAGGTATCGCCACACCGGCGGCATCTCGCCGGTGACGCGCCAGCTCATCTCGCCGGTGGTGCCGATGAAGAAGTGGTCGTTCTCCAGGATCGCCCGGCCGAGCTGAGCCGGCGTGCCGAACCGGCTCAGCTCCTCCACACTGGACCGCAGTGCGGCCAGGATCGGGTCGGCCGCGATGGCGGCGTCGAGCTGGGCCTGATATCCGCCGACGAGCTGACCGCGGTCGATCGCGGCCAGGGCCAGGGTGAGCCGGGAACCCAGCAGTGCCGGTTCGGCGCCCAACGCCTCGTCGTCGCAGTAATAGTCGTCCATCACGGTCAGCGCCGCCGTCCACGACGCGGTGGCGAACAACCGGTCGACGTCGTCGCTGTCGGGGTGGGCGAGCATCGCGAACCGGCCGAAGTTGGCCACCCGCAGCATCGTCATCACCGACGGCGGGAACCCGAGTGCCTCGGCCCAGCTGAGGACCCGGTTGTTGACCTGCTCGCCGAGCGGTTCGTCGATGCGTACCGGCTCGGGGCAGTGCAGGCCCGGGAACGGGTCCGTCGCCCGGGACGGTGACTCTGCGGCGACCGGCGCCGTCGGGGGAGCGGCGATCGGCTCGGCGGCGGCGAGCAGCGCCCGGAACGCGGAGGTGCCCAGCCCGGTCGGATTCGGCGGTGACCAATACGTCATGACTCGCTCCGGGGAGGTCGGGGAGGTCGGGGTGGTGACGGATCCGGTCAACCGTCATCGCCGATTATGGGCAACCATGGACTGTTTGTCCAATATTGAGGTGTTACAGCCAGAGCTGGCTATACTTGCGCGCAATGCTGGGTTAGGGCACTGATAGGTGGAATGCGCAATGACGAGCACAGTGGAGCCTCAGACCGACAACTCCCCGCCGGCGCAGCTGAGTCTGAGCACCGCGGCGGCCCGCAACCTCGCGACGACGACGAAGTCCGTCCCGCAGATGCAGGAGATCTCCTCCCGCTGGCTGCAACGCAGACTCCCCTGGGTGTCCATCGACGGTGGCACCTATCGGGTGAACCGGCGGCTCAGCTACACCCTCGGCGACGGCCTGCTGACCTTCACCAACGTGGGTGCGGCGATGCGGGTCGTACCGGCCGAGCTGACCGAGCTGCCGGTCCTGCGCGGCTTCGGCGACGAGGACGTCCTCACCGCACTGGCCGACCGGTTCGTCCAGCGTGAGTACCGGGCGGGCGAGGTGATCGCCGAGTTCGGCTCCGTCGTCGACGAGGTGCTACTCGTCGCGCACGGCAAGATCGACAAGGTCGGCGTCGGGGCGTACGACGCCGCGGTGCGCCTCGGCGTACTCGCCGACGGCCAGTTCCTCGGCGAGCAGGCCCTCGCCGGACCGGACGGGATCTGGGACTACACCGCCCGCGCGATCACGCCCGTGACGGTGCTCGCGCTGTCCGCCGAGGAATTCGGTCGGTTCCTCGACCTGGCCGAACCGCTGCGGGCCCACCTCGAGCAGGCGCGTACCGCCGGACGGCGACCCCAGAACAAGTACGGCGAGGCCGAGATCGCGTTGGCCGCCGGGCACGTCGGCGAGCAGACCCTGCCCGGCACGTTCGTCGACTACGAGCTGAGCCCCCGCGAGTACCAGCTCAGCGTCGCCCAGACCGTGCTCCGGGTGCACACGCGGGTGGCCGACCTCTACAACGAGCCGATGAATCAGACCGAGCAGCAGCTCCGGCTCACCGTCGAGGCGCTGCGCGAGCGGCAGGAATTCGAACTCGTCAACAACCGGGACTTCGGCCTGCTGCACAACGCCGACCTCAAGCAGCGCATCCACACCCGCACCGGCCCGCCGACCCCGGACGACCTCGATGAACTGCTGTCGATGCGGCGCGGCACGAACCTGATCTTCGCCCACCCCAAGGCGATCTCCGCGTTCTTCCGCGAGTGCACCCACCGCGGCATCTACCCCGACACCCCGGTCGTTGACGGGCACAAGGTGCTCGCCTGGCGCGGCGTGCCGATCTACGCCTGCGGCAAGATCCCCGTCAGCGACAGCCACACCACCGCCATCATCGCCATGCGTACGGGGGAGGACGAGCAGGGGGTGATCGGCCTACGCCCCACGTCGCTTCCCGACCAGTATGCCGACGGGCTCAACGTGCGCTTCATGGGGATCAACGAGCAGGCCGTGATGTCCTACCTGGTGAGCGCGTACTATTCCGCCGCGGTCCTCACCCCTGACGCGCTCGGCGTACTGGAGCACGTCCAGGTCGCCCACTACCACGACTGATCACAATGGACGAGTGAACCGGCGTCCGGTCCGCGTCAGGCGGGCCGGACGTCGTCCATCGTGAACGCGGGGAAGTCGCTCGGATCGGGTTCGGCGTGCTCGCGGCCGCCGGCGCGGCACGATACGCGATCGAACCGTCCGGCGATGCCCCTCAGACTCGCTGGAACACCAGGTCCGCGATCGGTCGGCCGGCGTCGATTCCGCGCTGCTCGAACTTGGTCACCGGACGCCGGTCGGGGCGTTGTGCGTATCCCTGTGTTGTATTGACCAGGCCGGGGTCCGCGGTCAGGACTTCCAGCATGACCTCCGCGTATTCGGGCCAGTCGGTGGCACAGTGGAGCGTGCCGCCGACGCGCAGCGCGGCCCGCAGAACCGCGACGTTCTCCGGGCGGATGAGGCGGCGCTTGTGGTGCCGGGCCTTGGGCCACGGGTCCGGGAAGAAGATGTGGATCGCATCGACGCTGCCCGGTTCGAGCATGCGCGTGAGCAGGGTGATCGCGTCGCCGCGGGCGACGCGGACGTTGCCGAGCCCCGCGGAGCCGATCAGGCCGAGCAGGTGCGCGATGCCCGCGTAATGCACCTCGACCGCGAGATAGTCGCGCTCCGGGTCCGCGGCGGCCATGATCGCGGTCGCCTCACCCATCCCGGACCCGATCTCGACGACCAGGGGTGCGCGGCGCCCGAAGATCGCCGCCGGATCCGTGCTTCGCTCTTCGACTTGTACGCCGAAAGCCGGCCACAGGTCCTGGAAGTCGGCCTCGCGCTGCGGGCTGACCCGGCCACGGCGCGGGTGGAAGCTGCGGATGCGGTGGGGTGTGGAGATCGTTTCGCTCATGACGCCCACCAGGATACCGGCGACCGCCGACCAGAAAATTCTTAACGAGTACACGTTAAGTCTTGAAAAGATTTGCCAACCAGGGTTCTACTGCATGGCATGTTCCCCCCTCGACGTTTCCCCCCGAGACGGCTTCTCGCCCTTTCGCTCGCGGTGACGACCGCGTTCGCGTTCGGCGGCGTGGCGGTCGCCCAGGCAGCAGAGACGCAGGCCGCGCCCGCGATCGAGACCGCGCGGACGACCCGGCCGGTGGCGCCCGGTGTGACCCTGACCTCGTTCGACACCGTCGACGCCAGTGGCTGGCTGCGAGCCGACGCGCTGACCACCGACCTCGGCGGTGGCATCACCGTCGACTACCTGAGCCCTGGGACGGTCGCCGCTGACGAGACCGTACGCCAGATGACCACTCACGACGGCAAGGCGACCCGGCCGGTCGCGGCGGTCAACGGCGACTTCTTCGACATCAACAACTCCGGCGCGGCCCTCGGCATCGGCGTCCACAGCGGACAGCTCGTGCAGTCGCCGACCGCCGGCTGGTCGAACGCCGTCGGCTTCAGCGCCGAAGGCATCGGCCGCATCCTGCAGGTCGGCTTCGACGGCAGCGCCACCTGGGACGGCGGGGCGCCGGGGAGCCTCTCGGGCGAGCCGCCAGGAGTGCATTCAGTGGCGCTGACCCAGTTCAACAACCGCGTGCAGAACGGCGGCATCGGCCTGATCACGCCGCTGTGGGGCAGCTACACCCGCCAGCGCGCGGTCGACGGGGCGTCGGATGTCACCGAGGTCACCCTCGTCGACGGCGTCGTCACCGCGATCGGCTCGGCCGCCGGCACCGGGACCATCCCGGCTGGGACGACCATCCTGCTCGGTCGCGAAGCCGGCGCGGTCGCGCTGCGCAACCTGGCCGTCGGAACCCACGTGACCGTGGCGTACCAGCCCAAGACGTCCGACGGCAGCCCCCTGTACGCCGCGGTCGGCGGCAACTACCTGCTCGTCAAGGACGGCGTACCGCAGGACTTCGACGACGTCGCCCTGGCGGCCCGCAGCGCGGTCGGCTTCAACCGCGAGGGCACCAAGATGTACCTGCTCACCATCGACGGCAAGCAGGCCAACAGCGCCGGCGTCACGCTGGGCAAGTGGGCCCAGATCGTCGCCGACTTCGGGGCGTACAACGCGCTCAACATCGACGGCGGCGGCTCCTCGACGCTGCTCGCCCGCAAGCCCGGCGAGGCCGACCTCACCCTGGAGAACAGCCCGTCCGACGGCAGCGAGCGAGCGGTGGCCAACGGCCTCGGCCTGTACGCCCCGGTCGGCAGCGGCAAGCTCACCGGCTACTGGGTCGCGCCGACCGCCGACCCGGCCGCCGCGCCCGGCTCCGACCAGGTCACCCTGGCCCGGCCGGACCGCGTGTTCCCGGGCCTGACCCGCAAGCTGACCGCCAACGGCTACGACGAGACCTACGGCCCAGCCACAGGTACGCCACTGTGGCGGTCCAGCATGGTGCCGGTCGGCTGGGTGACCTCCGACAACGTCTTCCACGCCGGATTCCCCGGCCAGACGACGGTGACCGCGTTCCGCGGCAAGGCCACCGGCTCGGCCAAGCTGACCGTGCTCGGCGCGCTCGACCGCATCCGGCCCACCGTCGAACGGCTCGGCCTGTCGTCCGGCTCCACCGGAGCGTTCGGCCTCGTCGGCTACGACGACGCCGGAGCCACCGCGCCGATCGAGCCCGGCGACGCCAAGCTCGACTACGACCACGACCTGTTCGAGGTGACCGCCACCCCGAACGGCACCTTCACCGTCAAGCCGCTGGTGTCGACCGGCGCCGGCCTGATCACCGCGACGGTGCAGGGCCACACGGCCAGCGTCGCCATCACCGTCGGCCTCACCGACGTAACGGCCGCCACGTTCGACGACGCGGCTAAGTGGACGGTGTCCACGGCCCGGGCGACGGCCACCATCGCGCCGACCGCCGACGGCCACACCGGGCAGGGCATCAAGCTCAGCTACGACTTCACCCAGTCGACCGCCACCCGGGCGGCGTACGTGAACCCGCCGACCCAGTTCACGATCGACGGCCAGCCGCAGGGCTTCGGGCTGTGGATCTACGGCAACGGCAAGGGGGAGTGGCCCGCCCTCGAGTTCTACGACGGCCTCGGCCAGGCGCAGATCCTGCGTAGCGACTACATCACCTGGACCGGCTGGAAGTACGTCGAGTTCAAGGTCCCGGTCGGCGTCGCGTACCCGCTGAAGCTGCGGCGCTTCTACGTGGTGGAGACCAAGGCGGCCGCCCAGTACAAGGGCGAGGTGATCATCGACGACCTGGTGGCGAAGGTGCCCCCGACCGTCGTCTCCCCGGCCGTGCCGAAGGTCGTCGACCCGATCGTCGGCTCCTACGGCGCGGTGAACTCCAAGGACTGGCGCTTCGCCGTCATGTCCGACTCCCAGTTCGTCGCCCGGTCGCCCGACAGCGACATCGTGCGCAACGCTCGGCGTACGCTGCAGGAGATCAAGGCGGCCAAGCCGGACTTCCTGATCATCGACGGCGACTTCGTGGATGAGGCGTCCCCGGCCGACATCGCGTTCGCCAAGCAGGTCCTGGACGAAGAACTCGGCGGCGCACTGCCGTACTACTACGTCCCGGGCAACCACGAGGTCATGGGCGGCCCGATCGCCAACTTCCAGGCGGTGTTCGGCGACACCCACCGAGTGTTCGACCACAACGGCACCCGGTTCGTCACCCTCGACACCTCGGCGCTGTCCATCCGCGGCTCCGGCTACGACCAGTACGCCATGCTCCGGTCGGCATTGGACACCGCGGCGACCGACCCGGCCATCGGCTCGGTGGTCCTCGTCGAGCACGTCCCGCCGCAGGACCCGACCCCGGGCAAGGGCAGCCAGCTCAACGACCGCAAGGAAGCCGGCCTGATCGAGAAGTGGCTGGCCGACTTCCAGACCAAGACCGGCAAGGGCGCGGCCTTCCTCGGCGGCCACGTCGGCACCTTCCACGCGTCCCGAGTGGACGGAGTGCCGTACTTCATCAACGGCAACTCCGGCAAGAATCCGGCCACCCCCGCCGACGACGGCGGATTCACCGGCTGGACCATGTGGGGCGTCGACAAGGTCGCCCACCCGCGCCCCTACACCGGCCTGCCGCTGATCCCGTGCGGACCAGGCAACTGGCTCACCGCCCAGGTGAACCCGCACGTCGACGGCATCTCCGTCACCGTGCCGGCCGTCACCGTCGGCGCCTCCGTCGACGTGTCCGCCTCGCTCACCCAGCCCGGCGGGCGGATCGTGCCCGTCGCGTACCCGGTGAGCTTCGCCTGGAAGGGCGGCGACGGACTCCACATCGGACCGCGACGTACCGCGAACCGCGGCGACATCGCGGCCTTCGACCCCGCGACCGGGCAGCTGACCGGGCTGCGCGCGGGCACGGCGACCCTCGCGGTCACCGTCAACGGCATCACCCAGGAGGTCGTCGTCACGGTTTCGTGACAACGACACACGGGGGCCGGACCGCAGGTCAGGGCGGTCCGGCCCCCTTTTCTCCGTGCCTCCCCGCGCGCCGGGTCAGGCGGCCTTGGGCAGTGGGCCCCACATCGCGGTGAACCCGGCGGCCTCACCGGTCAGCCAGCTGTCGACGTCGTCGAACGCGCCCTGGAGCTCGTCGAGCCGATGCGGCACCCCACGCCGGACGTCGACGAGCACCGGTACGCCATTCGGCAGGATCTGATCCATATAGCGCCGCATGAGGTGCAGCGACGCCGTGACCGTCTCCGCCGTCGGCGGCTGCTCGTCGAAGTGCAGCCGGACAGCCTCCTTGCGACCGTCGTCGTACCGCAGGCCGAAGTGTGCGCTGACCTTCACCGGCAGATCGCCGAGCATGCCCAGGGCCTCCCGCGTCGGCGTCAGCCCGAACTCGCCGGGCTCGCCGAGCGTCTCCAGGTACTCCGCGGCACCAGTCGTCAGCGCCGCGTAGAGCCGACGCCACCGGGGCGCGACCGACTGCGCGATGTCGGCCAGGTGCAAACCGCCGGTCCGAAACTGGATGTCAGCCTTGAGCGCCTTCAGAAACTGGCCGTGCGGATTGAAGCCGCCACCCGTCTCACGGCGCCGGCGAAGTCCACCGACGTACGCCGCCTTCGTCGGGCCGGTCTGATCGACATAGCGGGTGAACGCGAGCAACGTGGCGTAGGGCAGCGAACGGGTAGCGGAAGGGGTGGACATGTCGGCTCCCTCGTGTCGGCGCAGCAGGTCAGCGACCCTGTTTCGTACACACATTCTAAACCGGACCACTGACATTCACCACTGTCCGCTACCTGGCCGTCACTCGCCGTCTGGGCTGTGACCTGCGCAGACTCTCGGCCTCCTATTTCTCCGCCAACCTGGCACATTTTCGGGGTGTGGCGTCGCTCACCCTCCTCGAACACCTGTCCCCACCCCGCCCCGTTGATCATGGAGTTAACCGTTGTCTCGACGGTGTGTCGCAGGCACGAAGACCATGATCAACAGCCCGGCCGACTGCTCGTTCCGTGAATGTCGGCGAATGTTGGTTGACCGCTACGCGGAGATATTGTTAAGTATCTCAATGAGTTTTCGTTTCACCCGCCGAGCGGCGCTCGTCTGCGTCGCCGTCGCGGCCATGACCGCCCTGCCGGCCATGCCGGCGCTGGCCGCTGCCGCCCCCGTCGTGGACGTCGACCTCGTCACCATCCACGAGGACGCCGACGACGTGCTGACCAGCGACCAGTTCTCCACCCAGTCGCCCAACGAGTTGCTCGTCGCGATGTTCTCCGCCGACGGCCCCAGCAGCGGCAACGGAACCCAGGTCGTCTCCGGTGTGACCGGCTGCGGCCTGACCTGGACCGAAGTGGGCACCGCCAACGACTATCCCGGCATCGCGGCCGTCTTCAGCGCGTACGCCACCTCGACGGTCACTGACTGCCAGGTCTCCGGAGACCTCGACTACGCCTTCGACGGCATGGTCCACATCCTGTCCTTCACCGGCGCGGCGTCGCAGATCACCGAGGTCCACGCGCTGTCGACCTACTACGGCGACGCCGGCTTCGCAGCCGTGGCCGTACCGGCCGACAACTCCAGGGTCTACCAGGTCGGACACAACTGGGGCGCGGCCGAGGTCCCGACGCCGGTCGGCGGCGACACGCAGCGGCCGCAGCAGGAGGTCCCCGCCTCCCTGCTCAGCGTCTACCTGAGCGACTACGGCGACACCAGCTATGTGGCCCAGATCGACGACCCGCTCGCGGCGACGCCGACCGGAACCGACCAGTACAGCGGCCTGGCCCTGTGGTTCCCGAGTGAGGCGGACGGCGGGATCAACTCGGTCGGCTTCGCGGTCGCACCCGCCTGACCGATTCAAGATCGGAACGGGTTCACGCGGGCGAGCGTTCGCCCGCGTGAGCCCTCCGTCTCCGGCTTCTCCGGTCGCGCACTTCCGACCGCAGGACGTGACGGCTTCGAAGGCCGTCTAGCAGCCTCGACGCGCGAAGGGATACCCCCTGTGCATGATCGTGGCAGGCCGTGTAAAGTTGTGGCTCGTGCGGCTAAGCCGGACACCAAGGGCCTGGTGCCTACGGTGCGGGCGAAGTCGGACCACCTGTCCGGGTGGCGGAATGGCAGACGCGCTAGCTTGAGGTGCTAGTGCCCGTATAGGGCGTGGGGGTTCAAGTCCCCCCTCGGACACCACGATCTTCACGGAACGGCCATCGGCTACAGCGAATCGTAGCTGGTTGCAGGCCACTGCCGTGGAGCGGACGGGATGCACGCCGGCATACTCCTATCGAGGGTCACCCCCTCGATAAACGCCTCGCTAGCCCCGAGAGCCGGTGGCGACCATGAGGCGCGTGCCACCACCTGACTGCCCGTCCGAACAGCCGATCGCCGCGCTGATCCCCGCGGCCCTTGCCCGCCCCCGGCCCGAACCCGCCCCGGTCGGCGATCTGCCGCCCGACCCGTCCGGCGGCGACGGTGATGCCACGGCGTACGCCTGCGCGCGCCTCAACCCGTCCGGCGTGATCCGGGCCGGCAAGGTCCTCACCGCGCTCGGCTGGACGCCGCACGATCGGGTCGCCTTCACCGTCGAGCACGGCTGCATCGTCGCGGCCCTGGCCGAGCACGGCGGCCGGCCGATCGGAGCGGGCGGATCCCTCGTGCTGCCGATCGCGGCCCGGCGGATGTGAGCCATTCTCACCGGCTCGCAGGTCCTTCTCGCCGCCCTTTCCGATCGGGGCCTGCTCGTCGTCCATCCGATCGCGAGGATCGACCGGCAACTGGCCCGCCGGCACTTCCAGATCATCAGGAGCCACGATGGCCGCCCCGGCTGACCGGATCGCGGCCGCCTGGCGGATGCTCGCCGACCTCGGCGTCACCATCACCGACCTACGCGACGATCTCCGTGCCCGGCACCCGATGCCAACCGTGGGGGAGTACCTGCCCGTAGTCGCGGCGGCCGCCGGGCCCGGAGCCCGGCGCACCTACGGCAACTACTGGACCCGGATGGGCGTCCTGTGGGGCGACCGGCGGCTGGACGAGGTCACCGCCACCGACATCGAAGCCCTGCGCCACCAGGCCGCCGAATCGGCGGTGTCGCGACGCAACAGCCGCCACGGCCGGCACGCCGGAGAACACGTCATCGCCGCCGCCCGCGCCTTCTACAACCGCGCGATCGCCGACGCACTGATCGACTCCGGTGCCAGCCCCGCCCACCAAGTGGCCAAACCTCGCCGGCTGCCCAACACCCGGCGGGCGCTGACTGCAGACGAACTCGCGCAGATCAACGAAGCCGCCCGCGCCGGCGGCAACGACGTCGTCCTCGATGCCCTGCTGCTACGCCTGCACACCGAAACCGCCTGCCGCCGCGGCGGCGCCCTCGGACTGCGCCTGGCCGATCTCGACGTGCGCAACGGGCAGGTGCATCTGACCGAGAAGGGCGGCACCCAACGCTGGCAGCCCATCACCGTCGACCTCGCCCGGCACCTTTCCGCCCTCGCCCGGGCCCGCGGCGCGGCGCTGCCGACCGACAAGCTGCTCCGCTATCGTGGCGGCCGTCCGCTGACCAGCCGCCGCTACGACCACCTCTGGAAACGCCTGGGCGAACAGTTGCCTTGGGTCGCGATGCTCGGCGTGTCCACCCACTGGCTGCGCCACACCACCCTGACCTGGGTCGAACGCCACTTCGGATACGGCATCGCCCGCGCCTACGCCGGACACACCGACTCCACCGGACCCGCCACCACCACCTACATCAAGGGCCAGACCCATGAAGTCGCCGCCGCCCTGTCCGCGATGACGGGCCAGCCACACCCCCTTGCTTGACCGCGAACGTCGGCGCGACGTTCCAGGCTGCCGGAAGCGCCATTCAACCCGGAAGGACTCGCCTGGCGAGCCGGGCGCCGGCGGTATCTCAGGGGATCGGTCGATGGCCCCACTGACAAGGCATGTCGCACGGGTCGATATGGTCCGGCGCATGTTTGAAGGGGTACGTCGTTGGTGCTGGCTGGCCGGCGTAGGCGCGGTCCTGGTCGTTGCCGGGTTCCTGCTGTGGCCACGAGCTGATACGGAGCCTCTGGCGAGGCAGTACCGTGACGTCAGTGCCTGTTTGCTGACCGATTCGGCCGGGATTGCTGCGGCGGATGTTCAGCCTGTCTGGGCCGGTATGCAGGACGCCTCGCTCCAGACGCTGGGTCAGGTTCGATATGCGGAGATCGCGGGAGAGCAGGATATTGCGAACGGGCGGACGTTCGTCAACACGCTGGTGCTTGGCAAGTGCTTGGTCATCGTCGGAGCGGGGAAACTGCCGGTCGAGACGATCGCTGCGGTGGCGAGAGAGAGCCCGCAGCAGAGGTTTGTCATCGTCAGCTCTGGCGGTCCGGCCCTTACGCCCGGTACAGGCAATCTGTCGCTGATTTCCGCTTCAGGTCCGGATGCTTCGCGGGCGGCCGTGAGCAGTGCCGTTGCGGGAGTACTGAGTGGATCGTGATCAAACCGTAGTGGAGACTGCCTGAATAGGTCTTGTACGGCGGCTGTGTGAGGCCGAAGAATTCCCTGCGTTCACGTTCGTTGATCATGGGGGAGTCGTGTCATGCGGACCTGGCGGCGTCGAGTCGTTCTCGTGGTGCTGGTGCTGTTCGGGCTGTCGATCGGTGTTCCTGCCGATAGCGTTCCGCCGAATGGCAGTTTCCCGCTGGGTTGGCTGACCTCCTGGCTTTCGCAGCGTCCGACGTGGGCGTCCGGGGCCGGATTGCCGAGCGCGCTTGTCGGGATGATGAGCGCGCGAGGTGGATACGGGACGGCGGAGCAGGCTGACGCACATAGGGGCAACGGTCGTCAACAGACGAAGGTCGCCAAGGGATTGGACGGCTATAAACCGAACGGGCCTGGCAACCCCAAGAAGCAGGCAGTGCCGTCGCCGCAGGGGTTCGATGAGAAATCGAAGGTGCGTGTCCCTGCGGCGTCGACGGCGACGTCGACCATGTGGCGTGACGGCAAGGGGATCTATGCCCGGCAAGTGTTCCAGGAGCCGGTGAACTTCAAAGCCGCGGAAGGCGCGTGGCAGCCGATCGACAGCACGCTGAAACGGGCCACGAGTGGCCGGTGGGAGACCGTCGCCAACAGCTGGAAGATGTCGATCGTCGGCGGCCCCGCAGCCGCGGCGAGCGCCGTCGAGGGCGATACCCAACCGCTCGCCCTGGCATCCGCGACGACCGAGGATCTGGTGTCTGTGACCACGCCGTCGGGTGAGGTCGTCGGCTATTCGCTGGAAGGCGCGACGATCGGGACACCCACGGTGACGGAAGGGTCGGCCCTCTACACCGATGTGCTGCCGTCGACGGATGTGCGTATCGAGGCGCAGGCGATGGCTGCCAAGGAGACGCTGATCTTGCATTCGGCTTCGGTCGCAACATCGTGGACGTACCGGCTGAACCTGTCTGGGGTCACCGCGTCGATCAACGCTGACGGGGAGGTG
The DNA here is from genome assembly GCF_040682475.1 of Hamadaea sp. NPDC051192. NCBI lineage: Bacteria > Bacillati > Actinomycetota > Actinomycetes > Micromonosporales > Micromonosporaceae > Hamadaea > Hamadaea sp. NPDC051192. The sequence goes on along the minus strand of NZ_JBFBAZ010000006.1, from coordinate 16,025 downwards.
GTGTTCACCAACTCCGCAGGCGATGTTGCGGTGCGGATGCCGCGAGGGTATCTGAAGGACTCCTCGTTCAACCCGCAGTCCGGTGAGCCGGCCTATTCCCACGACTACACCTACGAGCTGATCAGCGTAGATGGGGAGCCTGCGGTGCGGGCGACGGCCAACGCCGCGTGGCTGGCCGACCCAGCCCGCGTGTTCCCGGTCTACGTGGATCCAGTGCTGCGACTGAACACCGACGGCGACACCTACGTGATGTACGGCGACGACGTGGACCACTCCAGCGAGGACACGCTCAAGATCGGCACCGCGAACAGCGGCACGACCCGTGGGAAGTCGCTGCTGCACTTCGGCGATTTTTCGGCCGCGTACGGCGGCAAGCACTTGAGTTATGTGACGTTGAACCTGTTCATGACGTGGCAGTACAACTGCACAGAGCAGCCGTTCTCAGTGTATGCGGTTGGCGCGTCGTGGTCGGCAACCTCCGTGCGCTGGGGCAGTAGCACCACCTACGGCGGGCCCGCCTTGCGGACCCCGGCCCTGGGCACCGCTTCGCTGAACTCGTCAGCCGCGTGCAACAACACTGGCAGTAGCGCGACAATTGGTGACTGGGTTCCAGTGATCTTGGACGTCGATGAGTTCAATGCCTGGACGACGGGCGGTTCGACGAACTACGGCCTGGCCGTGTCCGCGAACTCCGACACCACCAACGCCCAATGGAAGCGGTTCACCTCCAAGAACGGCCCGTCTGGCTCGACTGCATGCGGCTCGCGGACCTGCGCCCCCTACATCTACGCGATCTACACCGACAACGTGCTGCCGCAGGTCGACACCCGCTATCCGGCGAGCAACGCCACGGTGGACACGCTGACGCCGGAGCTGACCACGCGTGCGCACGACCCGGACAGCTGGCCGACCAAGGGCGTGAAGTACCAGTACAAGGTCTACACCGACGCCACGTTCACGACGACCGCTGCCGTGTCGGCCTGGCAGACCACGCCTGGCTTCAAGGTGCCCGCCGGTGCCTTGGCGTGGAACAAGACGTACTACTACACCGTCCAACTGGACGACTGGTCGAGTAAGACGTTGAACCTGCAGGCGTACGCGTTCAGCACGCCGGTTCCGCAGCCGGCGATCGCGTCGAAGTTCTCCCAGAATCCAGGCAAGGGCTTCGACCCGAGCACCGGCAACTACACGACCTCCGCGACGGACGCGTCGATCGCCGGCGTCGGCCCGAACTTGGAGATCGTCCGCTACTTCAACAGCACCAACCGCAACCGCGACACCGCAGCGTTCGGTGAGGGCTGGACGTCAGTGATCGACATGCGCGCCGCCGAGATCAAAGACGCGTCCGGAGCGGTGCAGACCGTGTCGGTGCGCTACCCGAACGGGCAAGAGGTCGCGTTCGGCCGCAACAACGACGGATCGTTCACCCCGCCGATGGGCCGCTATGCGGTCTTCAAGCCGATCCTCTCCGGCACGACAGTGGTCGGCTATTCACTGACCGACAAAGACGCCATGACCTACACCTTCAGGCAGGCCAGCAGTTCGACGGTGTGGAACATCAGCTCGATCACCGACGCCAACGCCCGCACCCTGACGTTCACCTACAACGCCACCACCGGCCGGCTGGACACGATGACATCGGAGTCAGGCCGGTCCCTGCACTTCGAATGGGCACTTTCAACCGCTGCGCTGTATTACATCGCCAAGATCTCTACCGATCCGGCGACCGTCGGAGATGCGGCCACGGTCAAGTCGTGGACTTATACCGTCGACTTCGTGCGTCTGATGTCGGTGTGCGGGCCGGTCGCGGTTGCTTGTACGACCTACAACTACGCCACCTTCTCGCAGGGTCCCAACACGGTGCTCAACACCGGTGCGTACTCCTACTGGCGGCTAGGTGATACGGCCGGGCAGATCGCCAAGAGCAGCGTGCTCGCTCGCGCCGGGGCCGACAACGGCCTTTACAACAACGTGACGTCGGGCTTGGGCACGATGTCTAGCGCTGCCTTGACCTCCGCGATGTTCAACGGCACCACATCCAACGTGCAACTGCCCGGCAAGCTGGTCACCGATGGTGCCTACCAGTCGATCAGCCTATGGTTCAAGACCACCACCGCTGGTGGGGTGTTGTTCTCGTACAGCGCGGGAGCGATCGGCGCCGGCACGATCGCGAGCAACTACACTCCCGCCCTGTATATCGACGCCAACGGCTACCTGCGGGGAGAGTTCTGGCAAGGCGCGACCACGCCGATCAAGTCACTGGCTCCGGTCACCAACGACACCTGGCACCACGTCGTGCTGGCTGGCGCGGGCAGCACCCAGACGATGTACCTCGACAACGTCGTCCAGGGCACCCTTGCCGGGACGATCAGCATGTACCAGACCGGCGGCGCATCATTTGAGTACCTCGGCGCCGGATTCATCGGCCACAGCTGGCCCGACCACGCCAACAGCGGCGCGTCCCCAGCGAAAGCCACCTACTTCACCGGCCAGATCTCCGACGCGGCCTTCTTCTCCAAGACCCTGAGCAAGCCTGAGATCACGGCGATGTACAACGCCGCAATGTACACAGGAACCGAACTCACCAAGATCACCCGTCCGACGGGGCGAGTGACCGCTGAGGTCACCTACGATGCCGCCACGGCGAAGGTGAAAACCGTCAAGGATGAGAACGGCAGCACCTGGACACTCAACGCGCCCACGATCGCCGGAGACAGCGACGTCTACGCCGCATCGGTACTGGGGGGTCGGCCCGTCAATTATTGGCGGCTCGACGATCCGGCCGACACTACCGACGCCGTCAACGAGGTCGCCGGCGGTACCGCGACCTACGCCGGCACTCTGACATTCGGCGCGGCGGGGCCTTTCGCCGATCGGACAGCGGTGAAGTTCGACGGGGCTAGCGGCAGTTTGCTTCTACCCTCCTCGAACATCAACTTCGCCGGGCCGGCCAGCGTCAGCATGTGGTTCCAGATGCCGGCTGGCAGCACCGTCGGCGGCGTCCTCTACGGATACCAGAACGGTCCGATCACCGACCCGGCCGCCACCACCAGCTTCGTCCCAGCGCTGTACGTGGGCGCCGACGGCAAACTGCGTGGCGGGTTCTGGACGACCTCCGGCGGCAGCCCCATCACCTCTGCTACGTCGGTGGCCGACGGTAAATGGCACCACGTCACTATCGCGGCGTCGACGGGCGCGCAAACCTTGTATCTCGACGGGGTTGCCGTAGGGACCAAGACGGCGACGTTGTCCGTGCCAGCCAACGGCTACTCCTACCTGGGAGCAGGCAAATGGACGAGTTGGGCAGGTAGTAGCGGAGCAGTCGGCTACTTCCCCGGCGCGATCGCAGAGGCGTCGTTCTTCGCCAGCGCTTTGTCGCTCAACGACGTCGCTGCTCACATCACGGCGAGTAAGCAGTCGCTGACCACATCCCTGACTACGGTCGGCACGACCGTAACGTCGATCACTATGCCTGTTCTCGACGTCAGCATCGTCGACCCGGCCGGACACACGATGACGTCCACCTATGACCTTGCCAACGGCAATCAGCTTGTCGCCATGACTGATGCGGAAGGCAACACCACACGGTATGGCTATGACAGCGGCGGTTACAGCAACCTAATCTACGATGCCGACAAGCATTGGGTTCAGACCGTTCAGGACAGCAATGGCAACACCATCCAACAGATCACCTGCCAAGAAGACACCACCAACTCCTGTTCGAGTACCTACTACGACTACTACGTCAACGCCGGCAATCTCGTCGACCCGCGAAACAATCAACTGACTGCGCAACGCGATGGCAGGTCAGCATCCGCGACGGACAACGCATACAAGACCAGCAAGACGTACGACGCGCAAGGCAATCTTGTCACGATCACTGACCCCGTCGGTGGCGTCACCACGACGACCTACACCGAGGCGCCGACACTGACCAGCAGCACAGCCTGCAGCAGCAGCGAAACGGCCGACAAGGTGTTCGACAAGGTGTGGAGCGGAACCTCCACGAGTTTCTGCTCGGCCGAGGCGTCCGCGTGGATCCAGGCCCAGTATTCGACGCTGCGCGACGTCGGCCGGATCACCATCCGGCACGCCGAGGCAGGCGGTCAAGCGGCCAGCCTCAACACGAAAGACTTCGACGTCCTGACCTCCGCGGATGGCGGCACCTGGACGACACGCAAGCAGGTGCGCGGTAACACCCAAGCGATCAGCACGGTCACGCTCGACCCGATTGTCCAGGCGAAATATCTCAAGATCGTCGTCGTTACGCCCACCCAGTCCGGAACTGGAGCGGCGCGCATCTACGAGATCGAAGGCGACGACCTGACGGTTCCGCTGGGCCTTGCCAACTCGACCGAGCAACCCTCCGGCGCGTTCCAGCGTATCTCGTACTACCCCAACGGTGACGTCGCACGGGTGCGAAGCGCTGCCGGGCGCATCGTCGAATACACCTACGACAACCTCGGTCGCAAGACGTCGGAGACGGTGCAGGAGCCGACGTCCCACTCGGCGCCGCTGACCACCAGCTTTGTCTACGACGCGGCGGACCGGCTCGTGACACAGACCGAGCCGCCGGTCCTGAACCGGGTCACTGGTGCTACCCACACCAAGGTCACCACCAACGAGTACGACGCTGACGGCAACGTGCTGTCCACCACGGTCACAGACACCACCGGTGGCGACGTGACCCGCAAGGAGAGCTACACCTACGACACCTATGGACGCAAAGCGACCTACACCGACGCCAAACAGGACAATGTCAGCGCCACCTACGGATATGATCTTTACGGCCACGTCGTGCTGGAAACCGACCAGGTCGGCGGCCAATATCGCTACCAGATCGACTCGCGCGGGAACGTCCTCGAGAAATGGCTCGTCAACTATGACGTTCCCGGAGACGGCATAGCTGCAGCCGACCAACGCCTCTTGCTCAAAATCTATTCACCTGGCGGTCGGCTCGCGACCGAAATCGACGCGCTGAACGGGCTAACCGAGTACGAGTACCTCGACAACGGCCTTCTGGCGAAAAAGACCCGAACCGACGGAGGTGCCAACTCTTTCGTCGTCGAGGAGAACAGCTATGACCCAGCCGGAAACCTGATCTCGCAGAAGACCAGCAACGGCACCACGACCACCACCTTCGAATATGACGCCGCAGGACGCAGGTTCCGCACGACCCTGGACCCGACCGGCCTCAACCGCGTTACCACCAATGCCCTCAATCCCGACGGCAAGGTCACAGCGTCCACCGCGGGCGTGGGCACCACCGACGTCCGCTCCGCAAGCCAGTCAATATTCGACCCCGAAGGCCATCTGCTGGTCAGCAACGCCTATGCGGGAAACCCCGCCACCACGCCGGTCGCCCGATGGAAACTCAACGACCCCTCCGGCAGCCAGGCAGCCGACACCGCTGGCAACAGCAACATCAACCGCACTGGGGGAGTCACCTTCACCGGTACCGCAGCGACGTTCGACGGCTCGACCGGTTATCTGAGCGTCGACGACCCGATCGTCGACACCTCCCAGTCGTTCACCATCGCCGCGTGGGTCACCCTCGCCGACAAGAACGCCAACCATCCCGTCGTGCTCAAGTCATCCCGAGGCTCCTCCTCGTTCTACCTCATGTACGAGCAGGCAACCGACAAGTGGCTCGCCACCGGGTCCATGACCACCTACAGCGGCAACTGGAAGCCCATCCGGTCGACTTCCAGCCCAGCCGCCGGCGCTGCTACCCACCTTGCCGTCACCTATGACGCCACAGCCAGGACTTACAGCATGTACGTCAACGGCACTCTCGAAAGCACAGTGACGGGGGTCAACAACCGCCAAGACCCGCGTGGCTCGTTCTACATCGGCAAGTACTCCTCGTACTACATGTCTGGCTCGATCCGCGACGTGCAGATCTATCAAGGCGCGATGACCGTCACCCAGATCGCCGCAGTGAAGTCGGGGCAGGCGACCGCCACAGTGGCACGCACCTACAACAACCTCGACGAGGCTGGCAACGTCGTCACCACCAAGGATCCGCTTGGCAACATCACGGCCGTCGCATACGACGAAGCCGACCAGCCGGCCGTCATCACTGGTGCCACAGTCAAGGCCGAGACCACCACGACGTCAACCGACACCCACCCGACAGTGAGCATCGGCTACAACACCTTCGGCGACCGCACCGACGTCCGAGACGCGAACGGCAACTGGACCCAGCACATCTTCGACCGCCTCGGACGCGAATACGAGACGCGCCAGCCTCAATACACCGCACCCGGTTCGAGTACACCGGTCACGCCGACCACCACACGCGAGTTCGACTCGCTCAACCAGCTCACAAGAGTCACCGACCCCGTCGGCAACGAAACCAGCTACGGTTACGACCAGCTCGGCCGCGCCGTGTCGACCACCGCACCCGATGACGGCACTACCACCGTCACCTACGACCTGCTCGGCCACAAAACCTCCAGCACAGACCCGATCGGTGGCTTCAGCGAGGCCGACTACGACTACATGGGCCGGCAAACGGCCATGCGGCAAACCGTCCGCCAACCGGCAGTGGCGATCTACACGACCACGTACGGGTACGGCACCGACGGCCGCCTCGCCACCGTCACCACACCCACCGGGGTCGTCAACAGCTATACCTACAACACCGCGGGTGAACCGGCCAACACCCAGGTCAACGGTGCCTACACCACGACCTTCACATCCGACTGGCTCAAGAGCCTGACCGAAACCAAGCCGAACAACACCCATACCACCAGCTACTTCGATCAACTGGGCCGCAACACGTCCATCACCGCTTATTCGACCGCCAACACCGCGCTGGCGACGACGTCGGCGTCCTACGACGCAGCCGGCCACCAGATCTCGTACACCGACGCAGAAGGCGCGATCACCACCTTCACCTACGATTCGAGCGGCCTGCTGCGGTCACAAACCGAACCGATCAGCGCTAGTGACTCGATCCTGACCACTTTCGGCTATGACGCGGTCGGCAACCCGACCCGCTACAGCGACGGTCGCGCCAACAACTTCTGGACCACTTACAACACACTGAACCTGGCCGAATCGCAGATCGAACCGGCGACCACCGAACATCCCGATGCGGCAAACCGCACCTTCACCACTGCCTACGACGCCGCCGGACGACCCGTAGCCCAAACACTGCCCGGCGGGGTCTCCCAAACCTATGGCTACGACGCCGCCGGCCGACTGACCAGCCAAACCGGAACCGGCGCCGAAGCGGCCACCAGCAGCCGTACTGCCACCTACGACCTGGCCGGCCGCATCACCTCCATCAGCGCGACCGGCAGCACCAACAACATCACCTACGACGACCGCGGCCTCCCGCTGTCAATCACCGGCCAATCCGGCAACTCAGCGTTCGCCTATAACGGCGACGGCCAAATGACCAGCCGCATCGACGCCGCAGGAACCACCATATATCGATACCGAACCACCGGCACGAGCAAAGGTCTCCTGGACAAGATCGCGAACACCAGCGCCGACCTCGACGTGCGATTCAGCTACAACGCGATGGGCGCCGTCAACCTGATCTCCTACTACAGCGCAGGCGTCGAAGCAGACAAGCGAACCCTCATTTACGACGACATGCAGCGGGTCACCACAGACGAACTCAGCGCATCCGGTGGAGCGTCGATCGCAAAGATCACCTACGGGTGGGACGACAACGGCAACGAGATCTCCAAAACCACCACCAACTTCGCCGGCACGACCACCGGCAACGCATATGAGTACGACCAAGCCGGTCGCCTCATCAAATGGCAAGTTGGCAGCAATGCCCCGACCACCTACAGCTACGACAAGTCAGGCAACCGAACCCAGGTCGGCAACCGCTGGTTCGTCTACGACCAGCGCAACCGCCTTACCGGCGATGGTGCCACGACCTACCACTACACAGCCCGGGGAACACTCTCGTCGACACAGACTGGGTCCACCACCGACGCCTCCCTGTCAGATGCCTTCGGACAAGTCCTATCCCAGCAAGGCAACGGCACCACCCAGACCTACACCTATGACGGCCTCGGCCGGGCGATCAAGACCGGGTTCGCATACACCGGACTCGGTAATGATCTCGCCTCCGACAACACCGCAACCTACGTCCGGGATCCCGGCAACGGAGTCGTTGGCGCCGTGAGCGCCGGGGGTGTCAAACGATTGACCTGGACCGACCTGCACGACGACATCGTGGCCCAGTTCACCGCCACCTCGACCACGCTCGACGCGTCCACCATCTACGACCCGCTCGGCCGGACCACCGCCGGCGGCACCAGCATGGTCGGCAGCCTCGGCTACCAATCAGAATGGACCGACACCCAGACCGGCCGTGTCAACATGGCCGCGCGCTGGTATAACACCGACACAGGTCAGTTCGACAGCCGTGACACCGCCACCAACAACCCGACGCCGACCTCCATCGCCGCCAACCGCTATCAATACGGCAACGCCCGGCCCTTGACAGCCACCGACCCATCCGGGCACAAAGCCATCCTCGACGACGGTCCCGTCGCTGTTAAGTCGACCAGTTCATCCACGGCTGGCAAGGAGAAGTGCGGCGGAAAGTGGCGCACCGAAGACGCGTGCGACAAGTACTATATTCTCGAAGCCAAGAAAGCTGGCCAACGAGCTCAAGCGAAATATCACAAAGAGAAGAAGGTCGAATACTACGAGACCTGCGCAGGCAAGAGGCATACCGTCGATTGGTGCGAACAGTACTGGGTCCGCGTCCAAAAAAATATCAACGCAAAAGCCCGCGCCAAGAATAGAATCGTCAAGATCTTTTCTGTGGAATCCAACCTAGACGCATTCATGGGCGGCCTATTCGAGTCCACCATCGGCATCGTCGGAGGTCTCAAAGACCTCGCCGACTCCCTCATCAGCCTCGTCAAACGCGACGCGACACAGCTTTCAGAAGGCAGCATCAGCATCTTCACGATGGCCAAGCACATGGTCGACTGGTGCCTCGACATGAAACTGTGCAGCGCCGCAGCCTTCCTCGCCATCGCAGACTCCATCGTCGACCTCGTCAAAGACCTGTGGACCGGCCTGACCGACGACGGACCCGCAGGCTGGCGCGCAGCCGGACGCATCGTCGGCATGCTCGTCATGGCCATCGTCACCGCCGGATCTGCCGCAGCCCTGAAGTCGGCAATCAAGACCGTCGCCCGGAATGCAGAAAACGTCATCAAGACCACACTGGCTGAAGATGCAGCCAAGGTTATAGACGACGTCTCAGGAACTTGTCGTGTTAACAGTTTCGACCCTGACACCAGAGTCTTGATGGCGGACGGATCAACCAGGCCCATCAAAGACGTCCGGCCCGGAGACGAGGTGCTGACGGGCGACACGGACACCGGCCGCACAGAAGCAAACGCTGTGACCCAGCTCCATCGCAACGAAGACACGACGCTCACCAACGTCACCGTCCGCGACATCACAACCGGAGCTTCCTACACGATTCGCACCACCGACGAGCACCCATTCTGGGACGCTACCAACAACCGTTGGGTCGACGCTGCGGACCTTCCGGTTGGCACAAGGCTCGCCACCGTCGGCGGCGCACACGGCGGCGTGGTCGAGCGCGTCACGTCCTGGGTCAGCCTCGCCACGATGTACAACCTGACGATCGACGACATTCACACTTACTATGTGCTGGCCGGTGACGCGCCCGTACTAGTTCATAATGATGATGACAATCCGGAACTTTTCCCCAATCTCATCCCGAAGGATAGCGGATACTCGCCAGGCTTGCCGATCAACCTGCTAAAGGGCCGATCCGGCAACTATCAGTATGTAGTTTTGAAAGACGGTACGTTGGTGATCGGGAAGGGCGATGGCCACACCATGTTGGCGCGCGGTCTACCGGTCCGGGCAGCGGGCGAAGTTAAGCTGAAGAGCGGTAGGATTCTGGAAATTAACAACTACTCTGGCCACTACCAGCCCTATGGATCCAATGCGGCGAAGGCCGCGGAGCAGGCATTCAATGATGCAGGATTCGACGCCACCGGGAAGTATGTTGAGCGATACACACGAGGAACACCTATCTGCTGACGATCAATGCCAACCCGTTCTGGACAAGATTGACTTCCTCGTCCAGGTAAGCCGGATTGCAATCGGTGTAGACCAAATAGAGCCGCTACTAAATGATCTGCTGGACCAAACATTGCGGAGGTCGGCATGCCGCCCGAAGATCTGCCAGCGACTATCTGAGTTGCTTCAGAAAATAGACGGCGACAATGTTGTGGTCGTGCAATTCTGTATGCACGCATTGCGATGGCCCGAAATTCACGATGAGGCAGCGAGATTGCTGTCGGAGGAGAGGAGCATTAACCGCCGAAGACTCTACGAGCGCGTACTTGAGTCGTTTCTCGATGATTGGCCCGAGCGCGATCTCTACGATCGATTCGGATAGCGTAGCTTCCGATGCGACTTAATGGCCGGATAAAGTAGCGCGGTTAATGGCAAGTCCCGACCGACATCGCGGCTGTCCTGTATGTGATGTGCGACCTTAACAGCGGCGACATAGCGGACTGATTCCGGCCAGGAGAAAGGTTGCTGAACAGGTTTCGCGATATTTGGGTCGAGTCAGTTCTCGAAAATCCGAGATGGGTAGCTCGATAATCGGCGGCACGTATCACTTTAGCGGCACCTGACGAAGCAGGAGCCCCTGTCGGAGCAGAGCGCTGATGAATTGAGGGCTAGGCGCCCGTCGGCGGCCTGCCCGTGCGCTTGCGCTCCCAGTGCTTGGCGAAGTGTTCAAACTGCCGCGCGGAGGTAGACCTTGCCGGCCGCCAACTCGTCGACCGGCTTGGGGAAGTCGGGCTTGCCGGTGACCTCGTGGGCGCGCTGCCGTGAGACGCCGAGGATCTTCGCGATCTCGGCGATGCCGACGAGGGGCGGAACCTGCGGCGCGGTCAGCGCGTGTTCCAGTGCCTCATAGCTGATGGCCTGCGCCTCTTCCATGGTGTGTTCGATGCCGAGTGCGTTGAGTGCCTGGGTGATCCGCTGGAGGCCGATGGTGACTGTGTCGATGGTGTCGGCCTCGACGTCGAAGCAGGCGTGGACTTCGGCCGGTTCGTAGGGCAGGGCGATGGCGGCTTCGGGTCCGAGTGCGGTGCCCGAGGGTACGGCGTGGTCCTCGGTGACCGGTGCCGGTGTGCGGGCGGTGATTGAGACGCTCCAGTGCTTCACTCGGCGTTTCCCCGGTGCCCTGACTGCAACGTGCCCGCCGGGGAGGAACACGCCGATCATTGCGGCGTCGCCAGGTGCTTGGGCTGCGGGGGACCGCGGCTTGTGTGCGTCCCCGCCGCCGACGGCGAGCCGGGCGAACCGGCGGAGGCGAAGCACGACTCCGGCCGGGACGTCTGGACCGGCATCTGGCCCAGGGCTGCCGAAGCGCACCAATACGGCGTTGACCTGAGCACGCTGACGAGCGTCGGTACGTGGGATGCCGTGTCGGCGCGCTGGTACCTCGAGGACGCTCCCAACGACCCAGGAGGTCGCGGATGATCAACGACGACGGGGGAGTGCCGCGTACGCCGGTGACTCCGCAAAGCGATGGGGTTCGGGTCCACATCTCGCCCGAGTTCCTGGTCGAGTGCCGACGGCTTAATGACCTGCTCGGTTAGGTGTACGTTGCCGCTCAGGTGATCGACCAGCTCGACCAGACGCTGGCGGAGTACGGCGAGGGCTGGGTGCTCCAGACGGAGGTGACGGTCGAGTCCGACGGCATGGACGCCATCACCACCGCGCAGGCAGCCGAACTCGTCCACGTCCCCGCCCACGAGATCCGCCGATGGGCAACAGTCGACGACCCGCGTACGCCGGGGACGCAAGCTGTTGCCACGCTTTCGCCGTGAGGGCCAGGCGATGACAGCGATGACCTACCTGGTGCGTGATGTACTGGCGGCCGCGGATTTCATGCGTGGCCTGGTAGGGCTTCCGTCCAACCGTTGCTTGCTACAGGGAGTTCGGCGAACCGTGTCCATTGCGGCACCGCCAGCGGCGTCCAGGCAGGTAGCGCTGCATGTCGTTCAGGTGTCCAGCGTTCATGACGTTGGGCGTGACCGCCACTCCGCAGTCGGGGCAGGGGAAGCTTAGGCGCAACACCTCCTCCTGGGTGGAGTAGGTGACCTCAGTGTCGACGTCGAGAAAGCGGCTGTCCGGGTTAACGCGGAGACTCATCGTCAGCTCTCGTTTTCGGGGTGGGGGGGGCATGCCGGAGCCCATTCTCGACTGAACCGATCGAAGCGTCGACACGGCGCGCCGAGCGGTACGCAGTCTGGGCGATCCGTGATCGCTGACACTAGGTTAACCCTCAATCGGGTGAGCCGTCTCGCTCGGGGGGTAAGTTGTCGGCGTGACGCCGGCACGATCGAGCCCCGCCCGGCGATCAGCTTGCCGGCGAAGTCCCGCTGCCACCGGCTCGACGACAGACGGTCCTGGAAGTCCTTGGTGGAATTGCGGCCGTAGAAGGCGAACCGGAGCAGCCCGCTCACAGCCGTTCGCTGGCTCGGGACACGCGTACGCCGACCCGGACCGTTCGCTCCGATCCACTAACCCGACAGATCAGGCCGCTCCACCACGGTGACTGCACCAGTCATCGCACACCTCCACTGATGGGCGAGTCGCTGTTACCGCCATCGTCGCCTGACTTCATGCCGACCGCGATCCCACGGATGGCGGTCCCTAGGTCAAACGACGTCCGCCCTCTGGGCACGGACAGTCGGCCGGGCCGCTGGGCGCAGCCGTCTCGTCGCGGGAGGTGGGTAGCGGCTCTATCCGTAACTGGCCAAGGCGGTCATGAGCTCCGGCTGCCTCTTCGTCCAGCCAGTGACCTCGTCAAAGATGTCCAACTTGGCCGGCCAGTCGGGGTCACAACGGATACACGACTGACGCAGTCTCTGCGACGCCTTCGTTGCTACGCACCCATGTGCGGTTAGCGTTGTCAGTGAATCGAATCCGATGATCGGTAAGAAACGCGAAGGTTTCGCCGGTCCGAGTCACGACCTCGCCGGGCATGCTGACAGGCCACTCACGCAACAGACCGGTTCGTACATGGGCCCCGATCTCGGAGTTCAGGCCGAAGTCGACCAGAGTGGGCAGCGCGACCTCGTGGCTGGTTGGCTGATGACCCGCCGGTAGCGTGCGGAGCTGATGGATCCGACGAACATCGATCGCGCTGTGAAGAGTCACGTCGTAGATGGGCAAGTTGGAATGGTTGGCAACAGTGACGCTCGCTAACCTGCGTTTGGCCGGATCCGTCCAGTCGGAGTCCCTGCTGTCGCTCCACAGACCGACGAGTGCGGCTTGGCTCATGCGGACTTCCATGTCGCGCTGCTGCTGAAGCTGAGCGGCGAAACGATCGCGTTCGGATTCGATCCGGTAGAGCCGGCGAGCCAAAAATCCGGCAATACAGGCGAGGACCTTGCTCCCGAAGGAGCCCACGGCATCAACGACCTCCCACACACCGAAAACGATAGCGGGCAGATCAAGCTAATGAACTTCAACCCGGCGTCTGCGCTGCCAGCGCGGAAGTACGGCGGGCGCCTGCCGGCAGAGCCGGACGAAGGTGGTCGCGCGGGCGGCGAGATCGGGCAGTGCACCCACCTGCGTGAGGCGGAACCGCGAACGGCGATCCTGCGGCTGCTCGCCACACAAGAAATCCCGCGGACCGACATCGCCACGTAGGCCGGCTCCGACCCCTAACTATTGACCTCCCGAAAATCAGGCCCAGCCGAAATTGCTACAGCAAGACGGGATTTCCGCGGATGTTGGTGTCTGCGCACGGCCCATGGCCGTGCGCGAGCAGCGCCAGTCCGGTGTTGTGGAAGATGAGCACGTCCTTGTCAAGCGCGAATGCAACGGTGCCGCGATCGAGGAGCAGGACCCTACTCATGACCGCTCGGTCGACATGGGTGGAGCTGATCATCGAACCCGAGAAGCTCGCCCTTTCCCCCATGATCTTTGATCTGTCGTGAGCTTCCGCGAGCCCGCAGAGTCTAATCATTGGATGCTGTCACGGCGAACAGAATGTGATCCAAACGCCCTCGTGAAGAGTACTGCCGTTGAAGAGCGCCGCGCGCACGACGGACACGGGAATGCCGTTGAGAAAAGCGCGCGGCGCGGCAGAACTCTAACCGTCGGATACGCGAGACGCGAAATGGCCTCATCAACTCCATCTCGCGGAGTCGGCGACTTCCGGCTGGGCGAGCCGTCCGCAACACAAACGCCGATCAGTCCCCTACAGCGACCGGCGGCGGACGGCTCAGGCCAGGCCCTGCGTCGTCTCGCCCGTTGCGGTGCTGTTGGCATCGGCGAAGAATCGGACGCGACCTCGCGGCGTAGATGCCTCGGAACTTATGCAAGTCAAGGAGGTCGCCCTTGGCAGCGGATTCGCGATTGCCGCGACCTGATGTACGACGGTGTTCAAGTAGGAGGCGAACCACCGCCAGCCGGACGCCGCGTGTCTGCTATGGACAGTGACTTGATTGCGTTGCAGGTCAGCCCATAGATTGCACCGCATGAACACGCCTACGGAGGCGTGTGTCACGATTTCAGGTGGCCGAATCCCCCCTCGGACACGTTAAACCCCCCACGGAAATGCATAGACGCTGTCCTATCGGGCAGCGTCTTGTGCTTCCCTGGGACGTCGCCGCCGGGCCGTTGTCGACCCGAGTAACGTGTGGTGGCCAGCCGTCGAAGACCAGTTCACCGTCGACCTCGAACTGCCAGGTGTAGAAGCCGCACCGCACGGCGACTTCATGATCGGCCAAGTATCCGGCTATCAACTCCCTCAGGCGGTCGCTCTGCCCGGCGAACGAGCCGAGCTCGGGCGCCTGCTCGGCGAACAACAGCAGCAGCTGCTCTTCCCGCGCGTCGACTGTGCGCAGTTCGCTGGTCGGGCGTCGGGTGGCGGTGTGGCCGTGGCGGCACCGGTAACCGGGGCGGCCGTGAGTCCAGTGCGCCTCGAGGCGCCGGCCGCAGTCCTGGCAGAAGATCAGCCCGGTCAGCAGATACACCCGCTCAAGATCGCACTTACTCCGAATGGCCTGCAATTGTTGCCGTCCAACAAACTTGCTGGCTACACCTGCTATGACGTGAGTGGTCGCAGCGGACCTGGTGGTTGCCCGGATCGCACTTCCATCATGGTTTACTGCCCGAATTCGCGTGACTGCCTACTCCCGGACGCTACGTGTGCGAACTCGTTTACCTGCATAGTCTCAAAATTCATCGACATCACGCTACTAGGTCTCCTGCTTTACGCCCCGGCGACTGTCTCCGCTGAACTCGCGGTAATTGCAGCCGAAGGTCGTGCGTACTCGGCTGCAGATGGAGCTCGGCTACTCGCTGATTTAAGTAGAGCTGCGGGCCGCCTCAATATCCGCTCCTTCGAAGATATTTACGCGACACCATCCGTGCTGACGGTCGATGTACTGCCTTCCGAGGTGGAGCTGTTCTTCCGGGGCATCCCAGGATGGAAGATTGAGACTCTCGGTCGAGGAGCCCGCGAAGGACAAGGGTGGATCGCGAGAGAGTATGGTCCGAATGGCCAGGGGACGAATCGGATGATTCGCTGGCATCCGGGCGGTGGTCACCACGGTCCAGATCCATACTGGAAGGTCTTTGGTTATGAGGGCAACATCGGAGGAATCCTTCGATGACAGATAGTTCGCCTACGCGATTCCAGACGTGGATTCTGGAGTGTTTGCAGCTCGCTGCTTATCCTGCCGAGCGACAACTAAGGGAAGTGCGGAACCTCGGCGTAGGCGTTGACGAGATCGCGCTTCAGCTCGACGATATGGTCAACATCGCCATGGCTCATGTGGCAAATGAAGACCTGCCGACAGCTGACCTGGAGCTGTTGCGGTCCGTATTAGCCAAGGTCGATGAATACGATCGTACGCGGCCTAATACTCCAGCCGCACTTGGCTGAGGTTGAGTCTTCGCTGGTAGTGGCTTGTTTTGGCTCGGTACTGGTGTCGGCGACGCCACCATGACCATCGATT